>JAQYVU010000031.1 GCA_030145385.1 Desulfococcaceae bacterium | reverse complement strand
ATGGCATCAATGGCAAAATCGGCAGTGTCTTTGCTGTTTAATACATTTACCAGCATGCTGTAGACGAAATCTTCAACGCGCTGGACCATTCTGTTTCTGATTTCAGAAGGCTGTGCCAGAAGATGGTTTTCAAAGGGCCGGTTGAGTTTTTTATAATCCCCCTTTTTCAGGCCGTGGGCGTCAGCATAGGCGGTTATCTTTTCCCATATTATGTCAGTCATGCCTTCATTTGCGAGTTTGATGAAATTATCGTTTTCGTCTAATTGTGCGTTGCCGTAATCGTTGACTGTCAGTCCCCATGAGATCATCTGGAGTGCGGTTGCGACATTTGCCTTGGTGGTCCGGGTTTTAGCAGCAATTTGCCGCAAACGCTCCGAGCTGTTGCCGGATGTCCCATGCTGCGCGCCGGATACGTTATATGATTTCAGGGCGTCATGGATTTTCGCGGTCAAATCGATCTGGATCCCTTCGGCGGCGGCTTCAATGCCATGGGTGGTGCCGTTGTTTAAAGCGATCCAGTCCGGGAAAATATCATGCGCATTCAGTCCCTGGATCAGAAACAAGGCTTCTTCAACAGTTGAAAGGCCAAGTTTACCTTTTATTTCGCCGACTTCTGTCTCATAACCCGCCCATTCGGGGATATACGGGTTTATCTCGATGCTGGCCGTCAGGTTCTGGGCGTCCGGCAGGTGGGATGCATCAATGGCGATGGACGTCATGCCGGCTTCGAACATGGAGGGGATTTCCGTTTTGGCCGTTTCAATATCCTTCGGGCCCTTGATGCCGTAATGATCTGCATGAATTGCCACCGGGACGGTAATGTTGAACTGATTGCACAGAGCGTCCACTGTTCTGGCCATATTCCAGTAATTGACCGCACAGTAAGCGTCGGTGCCTCCTTCGGATTTTGCAATTTCAATAATGATCGCCGAATTGGCCCGTTGCGCGGCTTTTAATGCGCCTAAGATAACAAACAAGCTCCTTCCGTTTGCTGCCATTGAAATCGCGTTGCCTTTGGCAAGCATGGCCCGGTCAATGAATTTACCGCTGACAATCAATGCTTTTGAATTGGGAAATAGAGATACAATATTTGGCGGTCTGCCGATTTCAAGCGCTTTTTCAAAGGATTTAATTTTTTCTGTTTTTGTCTCCGTCATTATCGGCCCCTTTTTAGTATTTTGAAATAAAATGAGAACGATTTCATGTGGGCATAAAATGCATTATTCATTTTTGATTTTATTCTCATTTCTTACTTGATCAATAATTTTTTCGATTTCTTTCTGATAGCGGATCGGCGCTTTAATTTCTCCCCATCCTTTTTGTGTCTGGAACAGGCCGTCATAAGCCGTATCGTGATGGGAACGGATGTGGTGGGGAATATTTTGTTCAGTCAATATGGACGTGAGCAGTTGTGCCTCAATAGCGTTTTCAATCACTGCAACAGTGATAAACGGATCATTTTTACGATTAATATCGTTGCTCATGGGCAGAAAGGATATCCGGTATAAATAATTGGGCCTGGTTGTTCTTTCTTATGAAGCAGGCCGGACTGTGTTGCTCTGTATAAGAAATATAGATAAAATAAAGGAAAAGAGTCAAGGGAAAAGGGCTGATTTTTTTCTGCTTTGCCCGGCGCCGAATTGATTTTTTTTAAGTTTTTCGTAAACGGTTAGTGCGCATGGTCAGGATTTTTGCTGTTAAGTCTGCAAATGAAAGAAAATTTGTGCATACTTTTATAGAAATAAAGGTATTGTCTCTTTGACGTGAACATATTAAACTAACCTCCCTTTAAAAGTTTATATCACTTTAAGCGCTTATGGCAAAGGTGTCGATGCTGTGAAGCTGAAGAAAATTAATATGATATTTTCATTGGCTGAAAGCATATGGTATGAAATTTGCAAATATTTTGTCGGCAGATGGGTGATATTCAGCAGCCATTGGTGAACGGGCATTAAACTGGATTTTTTATAGATCAAAACAGGACTTCAATGAAAACAATATCTTCAAATGATTATCCGCCAGAACCGGTGGTTCTCGATAATCTTTCCGCCAAATTTATGAAACAGTCAAAATTCGTCCCCCTTTCAGTGAATGAAGCTACGCTGCTGATTGCCATGGCGGATCCTGAGGATTTCTGGACGATTGACGCATTAAAGCTTGGTGTCGGACTGGATATTGAAGTTGTTACCGGAAACGAAGACGACATTTTTGAAGCCGTTGAAAGATTGTACGGTGCAGGCACCCAGTCTATGGAGATGATCATTGAGGAAGCCGGGAAAGACATTTTTCAAATTTCGGATAACGGCAAGGAGGATGTCGACCAGTTAAGAGATTTGGCGTCCGAGGCCCCGATTATCCGATTGGTAAACCGGATTATTTTAAAGGCTGTGGAGTTTCGGGCCAGTGATATCCATTTTGAACCGTTTGAAGATAACTTTAAAGTTAGATTCCGGGTGGATGGTGTTTTGCATGATGTTGAGTCTCCGCCGAAACGGCTTCAGGCGGCTGTGCTTTCCCGTATCAAAATTATGGCGGATTTAGATATTGCCGAGCGCCGGCTCCCCCAGGACGGGCGTATAAAGTTGAAAATATCCAGCAAGGACATTGACTTTCGGGTTTCAACAATTCCCACTCTTTTTGGCGAAAGTCTGGTCATGAGAGTGCTTGACCGCGATATGCTGATTCTGGATCTTGAAAAAATCGGGTTCCCGACGCAGCTTCTTTCCCAATACATGACTTTAATCACCCAGCCCTACGGAATGATTCTGGTCACAGGCCCCACCGGAAGCGGCAAGACATCCACTCTGTATACATCCCTTGCAAAAATCAATTCACCGGAAAATAAAATTATTACCTTGGAAGATCCCGTGGAGTATTATTTGTCAGGGGTGAACCAGATTCAGGTTAACCCGAAGATCGGGATGACATTTGCCAAAGGCCTGCGTTCCATTGTACGCCAGGACCCGGATATTATTCTGGTCGGCGAAATCCGTGACAAGGAAACGGCTGAAATCGCCATCCAATCCGCGCTGACCGGCCATCTTTTGTTTTCTACGCTGCATACCAACGACTCCGTAGGGGCCATCAGCCGTCTGTTGGATATGGGGGTCGAAGGATTTCTGCTAAGCTCAACGCTATTGGGGGTTCTGGCTCAGCGCCTGGTCCGTGTGATCTGCCCGAAGTGTAAACAACCGGTAATGCCGGATGAAAAACATTTAAATGCCATGGGGTTAAGCGATCAGGAGGTTGCAGGTGTAACATTCTATTCCGGCGAGGGGTGTGCGGACTGCCGGTATACCGGTTTTTCCGGCCGGACCGCTTTGTTCGAGTACCTTGCCATTGATTCGGATATCCGCAATGAAGTTTCAAAAAAATCTGATACGGAACGGATAAAAGCAGTGGCCCAGGCCAAAGGCCTGGTTACGCTGCGACAAAATGGATGGGAAAAAGTAAAGAACGGGGTGACCACCTTGCCGGAAATTTTAAGAGTCACATTGGAAAAATAATATGCCGATATTCTCATATAAAGCCAGTGATGCAGCCGGTAATGTTTTTAAGGGAACCATTGAAGCCGCTGAGGAAAAAGAAGCTGCCGCAAAGCTTTCAGCAATGAATTACATCCCCATTCGGATTCAGGCGTCAGCCCGAAGCCTAAAACGGAGCCGGTTTCAGCTCGACGGATCAATTAATCTTAATATTAATGTTTCCAGGATGTTCCAGCGGGTGACATCAAAGGACGTGATGATGTTTACCCTGGATTTACATGCGCTCCTTACCGCCGGGCTGCCGGTAGACAAAGCATTGTCTCTTTTAATAAATGTGGCGGAAAAGGAAAAATTTAAAGAAGTTGTTTCAGCCTTACTGAAAAGTGTTCAAAGTGGTAATTCTCTTTCCGAAGCCCTGGCAGTGTATCCGAATATTTTCCCGATGCTGTATATCAATATGGTGAAGGCAGGCGAGACCGGTGGGGTATTGCCGTTGGTTCTGGAGCGGCTGGGGACTTTTTTGGAAAATTCGCAGGATTTAAAAGATTATATTAAATCGGCAATGGTCTATCCGCTTTTTCTGGTATTCGTGGGCGGGATTTCAATTATTATCATGCTGGCATTTGTGGTCCCGAAATTTGCCATCATTTTTTCGGATCTGGGCCAGGCCATGCCGTTTTCAACTCAATTGCTGCTCGGAATCAGTCATGGATTAAGAGATTTCTGGTGGCTGATCATCGCGGTTGTCGGCACGATTGTTTACCTGTCAAAAAAATATGTTCAGACGCCGGAAGGCCGCTTAAAAACCGACCGGATGAAAGTCAATTCACCGGTCATTGGAACGCTGGTAAAATCAGTGGAGGCCGCCCGGTTTACCCGGACGCTGGGGACATTGATCAACAGCGGGGTTCCGATATTGCAGGCATTGCGCCTGGTTCAGGAAATTATTACCAACCGGCTGATTGCCGGAGAGCTGGAAACGGTGTATCACCGGGTCAAGGAAGGGGATAGCCTTTCTGCCCCTTTACTTCAGGCGGATATTTTTCCTCCCCTGGCCGTTCAAATGATATCTGTCGGCGAACAAACGGGCAAACTGGACGAGATGCTGCTGCGGGTTGCGGAAAATTATGAGAAGATGGTCCGGAATATGATTAAACGTTTTGTGAGCCTGCTGGAGCCGGTCATGATCCTTGCCATGGGTCTGATGGTGGGGTTTATTGTCATTTCCATGCTGCTGGCGGTATTCAGTATGAATGACGTCCCATTTTGATGGCTTCGCAAAAAGCTCAAATTCTGTGTTGCACTGCGTTCTTCGTCACTGCGGAGTAGGCGAGCTACGCCTCATTCCTCAGAACTTGAGCGCCTTGCCAGTTTAATGCGATTGGTGAGGCTTTTTTCTTTGCCATCTAAAATGATATTATTTAAAGGAGTTAAGTAAATAGTGAATAATAAAAGAAAAGATCGTGGTTTTACATTAATTGAGTTGTTGATTGTCATGATCATACTGGGAATGCTGGCGGCCCTGGTGGCCCCGAAAATGTTCGGCAAAGTCGGTAAATCAAAGCAGGGTGCGGCCAAGGCCCAGATATCGCTTTTTGAAACAGCGATTGATACGTATCGCCTGGATATGGGTAAATTTCCGACAACTGACCAGGGGCTTGCGGCCCTGCGGGAAAAGCCGGATGACGGTGATAACTGGGACGGGCCGTACTTGCCCAAGGAAGTTCCCGTTGATCCATGGGGGGAGCCATATGAATATAAGTTTCCGAGCGAGCACAGCGACTATGAAATTACTTCATTTGGTGCGGATAAGCAACCCGGCGGTGAGGATGAGGATGCGGATGTAGTCAACTGGAAAAACACTAAATAATGAAAAAGGGTTTTACATTAATTGAATTGCTGGTTGTGCTGGTGATTATCAGCCTGGTGTCGGCCTTTGTGGCACCGCGGATAGTAGCGCCCATCGGCAACCTGCAGTTAAAGACCGCATCCAAGAAAATTGCCGGTGCCATGCGATACAGCCGGAGTCTGGCGGTATCTGAAAAAGAAAGTCGTGTGTGTTTTTTTGATTTTGACAATCAACAGGTGTCGATTTTTTTAGGGTCGGCATTTGATTCCGGCGAACCGGAAGATGTTTTTAAAAACGGTCCGGCAGAAGTCCGCTATGATCTGCCGGAGGGTGTTTTGCTGAAAAAAGCGGTTTCCGGAGATATTGATGTGGAATCCGGTATTTTTCATGTCATTTTTTTTGCCAATGGCAGTGCCAGCGGCGGGGAGATTCTTCTGACAAATGACAGGGGAAGGTCCTCTTCTATCCAAATTGATTTTATCACCGGCATGGTTGCGCTGGCAAAGCCGAATCACATTGGATGAAAAACGCCGTTATTGTGTCGATTTTAAAACTTTACATGTTATTATGGTAATTTATGAATTTATATCGCCAGCATTTAAAACTGATTGCCCGGTCAAATGGGTTTACGCTCATTGAAACTCTGGTGGCGATGATGATTCTATCGATTTCGCTGGTTGTGGTGATGCAGCTTTTTTCCGGCGGCTTGAGGTCGAATAAAATATCAAATGATTACTTGTATGGCATATTTCATGCAAGGGAAAAGATGGAGGAATTGCTGTTATCTGAAGAATTGCTGCCCGGAAGTTTCAGCGGTGAATTTGACGATGGCTATCAATGGCAAGCCGCCATCGATTTTATTGCTGAAGAGGACGAGGCATCGCAAAAAATGCCTGTGTCCACACTGAGTATTCAGCTGGATGTCAGCTGGAGGATGGGCAGCCGTGAAAAGCACTGTAACCTGTCGACCACGGCACTGACTGATAAAAAAGAGACCGAGGAAAATACGGAATAGTCTATGGCAGTCAGGTCGGACAGCGGTACAACCCTTATCGAGCTTTTGATATCCATTACCATTGTGGGGGTGATTCTTGTTATTATCATGGGGGCGTTCCGGATTAGTATCCGGGCATGGGAAACCGGCGAACGGGATGTGGAAAGTTTTCAGCGGCAGCAGATTGTTTTTTCGATTTTAAAACGTCAGTTGTCTTCGATCTGCTGGCGACCGATACCCATAGAAGGTCGGGAAGCGTTTGTCTTTAGCGGGGATGAGGGATTGATTGATTTTATTTCCAGTGTTCCCATTGTCCCCGGCAATGATATCGGCAATGTCCGGGTGACGTACCGGGTTGGCAAAAATGATGAAAATGATTTGTATTATCTTGAAATCGCGGAACGGAATTTTTTAACCGGGGGCATTGATGAAGAAATCGATATGCTGGATGATGATATGGTCCATGAGTTGATCACCGATGTGTATGCGATCCGGTTTGAATATTTAAAAAAAATGGCGCAGGGAGAAGAATATGAGTGGCAGCCGGAATGGGACGGCGGAGGTGATGCCGGCCTCCCGACAGCTGTCAAATGTATTCTGCAAATGGAGGAAAAAAAACCGCCGATGACCGTTATCGCACGTATTTTATCAGAACCGGATGAAACCTGAAGCTCAGGCGGTATGCCGGGCAATAAACCGGATAACCCAGGAATGGAAGTATGAAAACATTTTTTACCAATAAAGGAGTCGCCCTGTTAATGGTGCTATGGGTATTGATGCTCCTGACGGTCATTGTTGGTGAATTTTGTTTTACAATGAAAACCCGGGTGAATATTACCCGGAATTTCAAAGAATCGACCCAGGCATACTATATTGCCGTTGCCGGATTGAACCGGGCAATAGAGCAGGTTATTAAACTTGAAGTCATGCCGCGTGTAATTGTAGATGTTGATGATGTGGCTGAAGAAGAAGCGGCACCGGTATGGCGGATTAATACGGAGATCCCGCCGGAGTCATTCGGAAACGGAGAGTATGAGATCCGGATTGAAAATGAAAGCGGCAAGGTCAATATCAATCTGGCTGATAAGCGCCTGCTGCAGGGGGTGTTGAGCGGATTTGCAATTGACGAATCGGAAAAGGATGTTATCACTGATTCAATATTGGATTGGCGGGATACGGATCGCAATCACCGGATTAACGGCGCAGAAGATGACTATTATCAATCATTGGCCGAACCTTATGACGCCAAGGACGATGCTTTTGATTCCATTGAGGAGCTTCTCCTTGTCCGGGGGGTGACCCCTGAAATTTATTACCAGGGACTTGAAAACGTTGTGACGGTATTTCCCAAAAATATAAAGCAGGTCGGGACGAAAAAGTCTAAAAAAAAGGGATTTGACTATAAGCAGTTGAATGTTAATGCAATACCGGCAGAAATGTGGGCGGCTCTGCCGGGAATGACAGAAGAGCTGATATCCGAAATTATAACGTATCGGGCTGAAAAGGATTTTAAGTCAATCAGAGAGGTTCAGAATATTGTCGGGCCGGATGTGTATCACGGTATTGCAGGATACTTAACCACGCAAACGTCACCGTACTACAAGGTAAGTTCCACCGGAAAGCTTCGAAACAGCCGGATCTTGGAAGGGGTCGCGGCGGTTATTCTGTTTAATAACCGGGTCAGGCAAAAATATCAGATGATTCAGTGGACGGATGAGATTTCTCATCAAAAGCGGTTAAAGCACATGCCGGTATCATGACATTGCCGGTTTTCATAAAAGGAAAGAGAGATTGCTTTTTAATTCAAGTGTCGGCATCGAAATAAGTGATTACGAGATTAATATCGTATACTTAAAAGGCTCTTTTAAAGGTATGCATCTGGCGGCAGAGTCAGGCTGCCAGATTGATCGAGGAAAGTCCAGGCATGACCGGCAGTCTGATACGGTCAATTTTATAAACGGGTTTTTTCGCGAGGAAAAAATATCTGCTGCTGATATTTTTATCGGAATTCCCGGTGATTATTCGATGATGCGGGAAATTGAATTTCCGGTGGCGGTAAAGGAAAATCTCCGGACGACACTCGCGTATGAGATCGAAAAATATATTCCGGTATCTGCCGATGATCTCTATTTTGATTACCAGATTATCTCGGAAAACAAGGCGGAAGAAAAGCTGAAACTGCTCCTGGTAGCAGTTAAAAAGAAGATCTTTGAACGGTATTTAAAGGTTGCAGAACTTATCGACAACGGTGTTTCAGGTATTGAAATCGTTCCGGCAGCTAAAGTAAATTATTTTTTATATCATCATGGTTCTTTTCAGGAGCCTGCGATGCTCGTGTATTCAAGGAATCACGGGTATGATGTCATGATCATTAAAAACTGTTCCATGGTGTATTCAAAATCATTTACCGTTTCAGGGGTATCCGCTGACAACCTTGCTTTTGAAAGCGAACAACTGCTCAGGCTGCGGGATATTTTTTTTCCGGATGACGAAGCGGTTGCTCTGGTTTTATATGGTATTTCTGATTCTGATGACCGGGTGCAACCGCTTACAAAAGAGTTTCAGCAAGTTATCCGTGGCAGCGCCCATGCAGCCCCCCGAAGTGTAAAAAATATTCCGGCATTTGGGCTGGCTCTCAAGGGAATGCAGAATATCCCTGTTCAAATGAATCTGATGCCGGTGCATTTAAGGAAAAAACCGAACAAGGCCGGTATTTATCTCATGTTCGTTCTGGCCGGCCTTTTGGTGCTGGCAGGGGCGGCGTGGGCCGGAAGCCATCTGATGATTCAGCGGCAGATATTAAAAAATCTTGACACTGAATTGGCCCGATTGCGAACAAAAGCCTCGGCAGTTGAAGCGATTCAGGTGGAAACAGAGCAGGCAAAAAGAGATATAGCATATTTTCGATCGCTTCGGCCCGGAAATACCTATGTCATACAAGTTGCAGAGGAACTCAGCAATATTATTCCGGCAGATGCATGGCTGACTGAACTGAAACTTGTCGAAAACAAAATGAGTTTGTATGGGACGGCGGAATCCGCATCCGGCTTGATATCATTGCTGGAAGAATCTTCTTTGTTTGAAGATGTTGAATTTATTTCCGCTATTCGGAAAAGCAGAGACGGTAAAGAAGTTTTTCGCATTGGGTGTCGAGTTCACTCCAGAAAATAGGGTATATGATGTTTGATTCAATTAAACTAACTAAAGAAAGAAAAATTATTCTCATCGGCGGTGCGATTCTGCTGATTATAGGGGCGATATACCGATTTTCCCCGAGTATGCTGTCAGCTGTTTCTGTTTCTGATGAAATCGCCATGAAAAAGAATCATGTTGAAAAATATATAAAGGTTGTTGCTCAGAAAAAGCGGGCAGAAAAGGAAAAAGAATATTTTAAACGACTGTTCAAGCAAACGGAAAGCCGGCTTTTAACCGGTGAGACGCGGTCTCTGGCAGCGGTTGAAATTCAGAATATATTGAATAAAATAGCTGGTGCAGGCAATGTCAAGTTCATGACCATGCGGGTAATGAAACCCATGGAAGGCGAAAATGCAGGTTATGTCAGGCTGCCGGTTCAGTTTTCAATGAATTCGGATATCAACCAATTAAAAAAAATTATTTATCAGATTGAAGCATCTGCAAAGTTATTGATTATCACTGGATTGGATTCCAAAATGACAAGATCAAGGGATCAACAGCTGATCCGGTCAACGATTACTGTTGAGGGGGTCATGAAGGCCTTGCGGGCAGAGGGCTAGCTGTTCACGATGTAAAGAAGGGTTTGATAAGTATGATCTCAAGAGTTTGGGTTATTAATAGTGTTCTGGCAATCGCCCTTGCCATATGCCTGATGAACATATGGGATGTCTGGCATACCAGTACACAGGTTTTTTCTGAAAAAAGGTCTGCGATAAATGATAAAGAGGCGATAAAGATAAAAAAGACCATAGAAAGTAAAGTTCTTAATGAATCGGCTTATCAGCGCGTGGTGGATAAAAACCTTTTTTCTCCGGATCGGGCCCCGGCTCCTCCTGAAATCGAGGCGGACGAACCGGAAATCGCAGATGCCCGGATTTCCGGCAAAAAGGTCGTGCTTTACGGGGTGATTATGATCGATAATTATAAAAGAGCCTTGATCAGTATTCCGGGCGATCGGAGAACCGACTCAAAAAATCGGTGGATTAGCGAAGGAGAACAGATCGGGAATTTAAAGGCCCAGCAGATTCAGGAGGATGAAATCCTTCTGGGTGACGGAGCAGACAAATATCGAGTGCTTCTTTACGATCCGGACAAGGCTGCAGCAAAGACCAGCAGGAAAACCGGCGGATCAAAAAAGGAAACAGCGCAGCCGAAAGTTGTTACGGCAGGCGAAAAAGCCAGAGCCGGGGGAAATAAGATGGATAAACAAAACAACCGCGCTGGAAAAGTAACCAAATCGTCAGATGATGAATACGAAATGATTGATACACCTTTTGGAATAATTAAGAGAAAGAGAAAATAATCGTGAAAAAACAATATTTCAGAATGTTTCTTAACGGCTTAATTTGCGTGTTTTTTTTGTCTGGCATTGGATTTTCCGGACAATATCAACCGGTTTACGCCGCATCTTCTGAAGATGCGGCAGTGGACGCGTCTCGGAACTCGCAGGATGTATTTAGTGTGAAAAATGATTCCCCGGCTAAAAATAAATCAGAATCAGACGCTGACGCCGGTAATCAGAAAAATAATGCTTTTCAAGCAGATGCCCCGGAGGCGGCATCGGAAGATTCGGAAGATTCGGATCATACGGTCATTCCCGACCAGGAAGCCGACGGATATTCCGATGACATTGTTTTGCCGGAAAACCTCATACAAAATGGCAAGCTTGTTTTTAATTTTGATAATGCGGAACTTTCCGAAGTAATCCGTATCCTTGCCGATCTCCTGAATATCAATTATGTTCTGGATAAAGGCGTCAGCGGGAAAGTAACGATTCACACGGCCGGGGAATTGAGCCGGGAAGATCTTTTTCCCGTATTTTACAAGTTGCTTGAAATTAACGGGGTAACGGCTGTCAAGGAGAATAATATTTATAAGATCACTCCGTTGAGAGAAGTCTCCCGACTGTCGATTATATCCCGGATGAGCGAAGATGCCCCCATACCGGACGGCGAACGGGTAGTTATACAGTTCATTCCACTGGCGTCTGTTTCCGCTCAGGAGATGGCAAAGATTTTGACGCCGTTTATTTCACAGGACGGCACCATTGTGTCCCAGAACAACAGAAATATTATCGTGGTGGTGGATAAAGCGGACAACATCTCTAAAGTCCTTCGCCTGGTAAAGATCTTTGACACGGATGTGTTTGAAAGGGTCAATCATCGTTTTTATCCGCTGGCATATGGCGATGTGGAATCAATTATTGGTATTATAAACCAGCTGTTTGTGTCTTATGGGGATGCGGTTACGGCCGATATTAACTTTATTCCAATCACCCGTTTGAACATGCTGTTGGTTGTCACTTCGAACCCAAAGGTATTTGATACGGTTGAAGGCTTTATCCGGCAATATGATGTTCCGAGCGAAAGCACCGAACCCGGGATATATGTTTATCCGGTCAAAAACGGACGTGCCGGAGATATTGCCGATATATTAAACAAGGTATTTGCCGGGAAAAAAGATGCAAAAGATAAGAATAAGGAGAATAAGGCGTCATCTGTTTTCAAGAATCCCCTGGGAAAGGAAGCCAAGCAGGAAAAAACAGCCCAGCAGGCAAAGCAGCAGACAATGAGTCCTGACGCCGCATCGTCTTTGGGGGCGAATATTCCCGCCGCATCCGGCACATTAGGGGGTGAAATCAATATTACCGCCGATGAGTCCAGAAATTCGCTGATCATAGAAGCCGCGCCCTCAGATTATCAGATTATTAAAAATTTGTTAACACAACTGGATATTTTACCGCGTCAGGTATTAATTGAAGTGACGTTTGCCGAGATTACCCTGGATGAATCCACGGCCATGGGGGTGGAATGGTCATATATAAAGGGTGACGCGAATTTGAGCACCAGCCTTTTGAATGCCAAAATGGGAAATTCAGGTTTGAACGTTACCATCGGAAGTCCTGACCGGTGGTCGGCGGCATTATCTGCCCTGGCCAGTGAAAGCAAGGTGAATATTCTGTCCAGTCCCTCGGTTCTGGCGTCAAACAGCCTGCCGGCCAGTATTGATATTTCCCAGGAAATCCCGGTGGCGAGCTCTCAATATGAATATACGTCCGGGGATAATCCGGTGGTAAGTACGGACATTGAATACCGGGATACCGGAATCATGCTGTCCGTGACACCGAATATCAATGAACAGGGCCTGGTGACCATGGATATTGACCAGGAGATCAGTGAACAGGCGTCCAATGTAACGGTCGGAGGGCAGTCCTATCCGTCGTTTTTTAAAAGAAAAACAGTGACTACGCTGACTGTTCAGAGCGGTCAGACCATTGTCATCGGCGGGCTGATCCGGGAGACAGTGTCGGACGGTGTATCCGGAACTCCCTGGTTTGCCAATCTTCCGGTTTTGAGTTTTCTGTTCGGCAAAACATCGGATTCGATTTCAAAAACCGAGTTGATCATATTGATATCGCCCTATGTGATCGCAACGCCGGATGATGTGGATGCGGTCACTCAAGAGTTTAGCGATAAAATAGGCTCACTTCATTTAAATTCTAAATAGCCTGTTTTAAAAGAGAATATCCCCGGTCATGTATAATACAACTCATCATATTCGATGAAATCTTTCTGCAAAGCAAATAGATGGAACCCCTGTTCAATGATCATATGTATCATTGTATGGGGTGTTTTATTTTCAGCTCATTATCAGGTAGCTGGGGCAGAAGTTGAATCTTATCAGATAGTTCTGTTTGTTTCAAAGAGCATCAGGCCTTATGTGGAAGCAGTGGACGGCCTTCGTGACAGGCTTGAAACGTCCATTGTCGCGGATGTGGAGGTTGTCATGCTGGATCGATATGCTGATAAGGCCCGAATCGATCTGGCAGACCGGTTTTCCGGAAAAAGTAATGTGGATCTGGTGGTGTCCATCGGTCCTGAAGCAGCTGCTTTTGTATGGGATGCGTTGCCGGAAGCGGGATTTGCAAAAATTTATTCGATTATTTTAAATCCGGAAAAAGTGATCGGCAATATCGAGTCTGCTTCCGGCATTTCTTTAAATATCCCACCGGGTGATCAGCTCAGGGTAATCTCCAGGGGGCTGCCGTCGGTTAAACGAATCGGCATTTTTTATGATCCGGTTTATAACAGCGATTTTTATGCAAAAGCCGCCGAAGCGGCGCTTGAACTGGATGTCGATCTTGTGCCTTTATCCGTGAGTTCCAAAAAAGACATTCCGTTTTTGCTTGAAGAATGTTGGGATTCTATTGATTGTGTCTGGCTGATACCCGATCGTACCGTGATATCTGAAAGTATTGCCCAATATATTATCAAACACTCGGTATTAAAAAAGGTGCCGGTTGTCGGATATAATCAGTTTTTCTATGACTCAGGGGCTGCCGTGGCGTTTGTCTTTGATTATAAGGATCTTGGCCGGCAGTCTGCCGATCTGGTCACGGGTGTTTTGTCGCAAAAGGAGCCTGGGCGTCGAGTCCCTGTTTTTAAAGTCTGGCTGAATGAAACGGTTCTGGAAAAACTGGACTTTGCAATCCCCAAACCAATCGAATTGCCGATGATGGTGGGTCCATGAAGAGTCCCGGAATACATTCAAGATTACTGGTGACAGCTTTTTTGGTGATCAGCCTGACGGCGTTTGCCCTTGGCACTATCGGGGTGAAGATGTTTCATGAATTTGTGCAGAACCGGTTTGAGGAACGGTTTGAATTTTTGGCCAGGTATCTTGCTCTGAACTCTGAGCTGGGGATACTGATTGATCAGCGATCCATGTTAAATCAACTGGTTAATAACCTTCTGGCTGAAGAGGACGTGGCCCGGGTTCTGATATTTAACAATGCGGATGAAACCCTTGCGGAAGCATCAAAGGTCATTCCCGGGCCCTATAAGACAATTGGCGCACCCGTCCGCCTGAAGGACTCCAGTGAAGAGAGCCAGGCATTTCTCTGGGTATTCCCATCGCCGTTGACCGGAGAGCCGCTGGATATAATCGGCAAGGTGCAGATTATATACAGTACATCGCAGATTAATGGGCTTTTAAAAACAATTACGGTCTGGTATCTTTGGTTTACCGCCGGGCTGGCAGCTCTGAGTCTTGTGATTTTTTATTTTATATCAAGATCGTTGGTGTCTCCGCTGACCCGTCTGGCGCAGACAGCCAGAAAAGTCGGTGCCGGAGAACTTCAGCGGCGGATGATACCCGGAAATATTCCTGAAACCCGGGAGGTCTCCCTGGCATTTAATGCCATGCTGGATTCTTTGGAACGGGGGCGGAAAGCGGTTGAAAAGGCAAACCAGGAAATGGCCCGGCAGAACCTGCTGGCTGAAATGGGGAAGTTTTCCATGATGATTGCCCATGAAATCAAGAATCCTCTGGGGATTATCAAAAGCTCTTTTGATCTTCTCAAAAAAGATCCGGCGGATCCTTCCAATTCAGTTTTGATCGGGTATATTGAAGAAGAGATTCAGCGGATTAACGGCCTGATCGAGGATTTTCTGTCTTTTGCCAAGCCGTCAAAGCCGTCTTTCCGGGTGGTGGATGCAAACGGTATGTTAAGAGACTGTCTTGACCGGTTCGGCCGTATGGATACAGCCACGGATATAAAATTCAAGGGACATATTCCGGAAATATCGTGCCTGTCATACCTGGACCCGGACTTATTCCGGCGGGCGATTGATAATATTTTAAAAAATGCCGTGGAGGCCTGCCGCGGCCGCGGGGTGATTTTTGTGGATGCGGTCTGCGGCGAAGACACCTGGCGGGTGGATATTGCAGATGACGGGTGCGGCATCGCCGAAAATATGGTGGACAAGATATTTAATCCGTTTATTACCACCCGTGCCAAGGGGACCGGGCTTGGACTGGCATATACAGCCCAGGTGATCTCTGCGCACAGCGGCACTGTCAGTGTGGAAAACAGGAATCTGAAAGGCGCCCGTTTTAAAATTGAAATTCCAAGAGAACCCAAAATGATTGATTTGTTTGATATGGATGAAGTAAAGGAATAAGGTATGGCTTACATACTGGTAGTCGATGATGAAGAGAAAATGCAGCACCTGCTCTCGATTATGCTGGTGCGCCAGGGGTACAGTGTCGACCGGGCCGGAGACGGACTTAAAGCTCTTGAGATGGTCAAGGAAAACCCCTATGATCTGGTGATATCCGATATTCGAATGCCCAATATGGATGGAATAGCGCTTTTATCCGAAATAAAGGCATTGGACATTGCCTGCCCGGTGGTGTTCATCACCGCGTTTGCCACCGTTGATTCCGCTGTTGACGCCATGCGTCAGGGGGTTGCCGACTATATCACCAAGCCGTTTGATGAGGAGCGGATCCTGCTCACGGTGGAGCGCACCCTTGGCATATCCCGGATTATTGCAGAGAATATTGAATTGAAGCAGCAACTTAAGGAAGTATGCGGCGGTAAGGAGATCATTTATGTTTCCGAAAAAATGACCCGGGTAATGGAGAGTGCCGCCCAGGTTGCCGTATCAGATGCCGCTGTTCTCATTACCGGTGAATCCGGCACCGGCAAAGAAGTGATCGCCAGTTTTATTCATCATTCAAGCCCCCGCGCTAAAGCCCGGTTTGTTCCGGTCAACTGCGCGGCCATTTCCCCGGGTCTTGTGGAATCCGAGCTTTTCGGGTATGAAAAAGGGGCCTTTACCGGTGCCGACCGGCGGACAAAAGGGAAATTTGAATATGCCAATGGCGGCACCCTGTTTCTCGATGAAATCGGGGATCTGCCCCTTGAGGCCCAGGCAAAGCTGCTGAGGGCGCTGCAGGAAAAGAAGATCCAGCGGGTCGGCGGGAACCAGGAGATTCCCCTGGATGCCCGAATTCTTTGTGCCACCAATCAGGATTTGAGTCAGCTGGTTAAAAAAGGGTCCTTCCGGCAGGATCTCTTTTATCGGATTAATGTGTTTCCGATAAAAACCCCTGCTCTCAGGGAACGGATTGATGACATTGTTCCCCTGGCAGAGTATTTTTTAAAGCAGCTCACCGACGGCCGGCAGGTGCGCCTGACTGAGGGCGCGATCCGGACACTCCAGTCATATAACTGGCCGGGGAATGTGCGTGAACTGGCAAATGCCATGGAACGCGTCATGATTATCGATAATGGGGAGGGGAGTGTAACAGCCGATACCCTGTCTTTTTTACGGGCAACTTGTGCCGGTGCCGGTGCGCTGGATGATTTAACCCTGCCGCCGGAAGGGGTTTGCCTTGAAACGCTTCAGTATAATTTAGCCAAACAGGCAATGGAACAAACCGGAAATAATCAGTCGGCCGCCGCCAATCTTCTCGGGCTGACCCGGGCCAAATTCCGGGTGCTGGTCAAGCAGGCGATGGAAAATGATTTTTAGAATAAACGGATAAATTGTGATTCAGCGGATTTTCAAAAAAATATGGGTCGTTATTCTGACGGGCGGGATTCTGACGGGCGGGCTCGTATCGCCGTGGTTTGCGCATGCGGTTGCGCCGGAAGACACCATGCTCATGTTTGTCGGAGAAGCGCTGGATGTCCTTTCAATTGCATCGCGGCGGGAGGAAAGCGCGCGCCAGGCACCTGCCGTGGCAAATGTCATCACAAAAGAGATGATCAATGCCAATGGGATGTTTACGCTGGGCCAGGCCCTTGAGCAGGTACCCGGTTTTTATATGGCGCAAAAAGAATGGGGAACCCAGCCTTACTTGAGAGGTATTCCGGATTCGGTATTGTTTTTATATGATACGGTGCCGATGCAGTCGGATACGTCAAAGTCGGTTCATCCGTTAGATGATGAGCTTTCCCTGGCCCCGGTCAAGCGGGTGGAAATTATCAGGGGACCCGGTTCTGTTCTGTGGGGGGCGGATGCCTTTGCCGGTATTGTCAACATTGTGCCCATGACTGGAAAAGATTTGAGCGGAGTGGAAACCGGTGTATTTTATGGTGATCCCGGTGAGCCCAGAGGCTATCATGTAAACGCCGGTTATGACGGCGGGCAGTGGGATGCTTTTTTATCACTGATCGGCCGGGATGGGGTTGCCGATGACCGGACCGCCAATGTCGTCAGGTTTTGGGGGGATAACACCGGTGAGCCGCTTTCCCCTGAAGACCGGTATGGCTATGAACGGGCGGATCGGCCCCATTTTATTGAACTTGTGGGGAATCTGAATATCAGGGAATGGATAACGCTGTCCGGCCGGTACTCGGATTATGCAAAGCCGTATTCAATGGCGGACAGGGAGAAAGAACTGGTCTGGATGGAAAGCCGCAGCAACCCGGTGAACTATATCAAGCTGGAAGGCAAAAAAAATCTGAACCCGAATTCCGCTCTGCGGTTTACCGGATATTACTCGGCAATCAATTCATCTTATGAGGTGATTGACCTTTCGTTTGATCCCAGTGAATATTCGACTTACGGAGAACTGATTTATGATCATGACTTTTTTTCAGGCAAAGGCCTGCTGACAGCCGGCGGCGCTTATCGGAACAAGCATGTTTCCGACGCCCCCATCTGGGACAGCTATCTGCCGGATTATCTGGGACCGGACAATGCTGCGTTTCTGCCGAGTATCACGGAAGAAGACTACCAGACCGAACTCTGGTCGATGTTTGGCCAGTATTCCCATAAAATTGGCAAAGCGGATTTGTCGCTCGGCCTGCGTCATGATGACCATGACACCTATGAGGACAGTCTGAGTTATAACATAGGTGTTGTCTGGTCTCCGGCTTCCGCATGGATGCTCAAGGCCCTGTATGGAACGGCCTACCGAACCCCGTTTGCCAGCCAGCTGATTGAAGAAGAAGAAGCGGACCTTGAGCAAATCAACACGGTCAGCCTGGAAGTTTCCTGGCAGGCAAAAGAACGGGGCGGCCTCAGTCTGTGCGGGTTCGTTAATCATATATCCGATCATATAATGGAGGACCCGTATGCGGGGCTCTCGAATCCCAATCACCAGAAAATCTACGGGCTGGAACTCGAAGGCCGGTTCGTTCCGTTTGACGGGCTGGAGCTGGGTGCCAACATTACGGCGATGAACAACAGCGGGCCGGATGAAACCTATCTGTATAATGATTACACCTTTTTCCGGCCGGACGGAACACTGGAAAAGCATTATGTGGAAATCGAATATCCCTTTGATTCCGGCCCGGATACAGTGCTGAACCTGACGGCAAAGTGGGAGCCCGTGGATTCGGTGGCCATTTTCTGCCGGGCAGGGTATTTCTCATCACAGAATGTGATATGTCCTTTGTGTGATTCCATTGAGTCGGTCCCCGGTGTCTGGCTGGGGGATGTGGCGGTGACGGGCCGTGATATCTTGATGCCGGGCCTGGACTTGAGCCTGTACCTGAAAAATATCACGGACAAGGAATATCAAATCCCCGGCATGAACAGCACCATCGACGGAGAGCCGTTTTCAGTTCTTATCACTGTCAAAAAAAGTTGGTAATCATTGCTGGCTCACAGTGCGTTGGCTAAATCTGACCAGCAGTGGCTAAATCTAGCCAATTTCCTTTTTTGAAATGCGGCGCATTTCAAAATTTATAATTTTTTTGTCCGGTCCGGACACGGATACGAAATTATATGTGTTTGCCAAGGAAATATCAGTTGCCGCTTGATGGGCATCCTGCCTTTAGTATTGTTTCCATGTGTTATAAAAGAATTTTTATTCCGGCGTTCTAAGCCTTTGCCACGGGAACGCCTATCATGGCGCAGACAGTGGTGTTGAAGATAAGGCTTTCTGTCGGTGGATCGGGCCTTGTTTTTAACAAGAAAAACCAACCCAATGCGCCTGCCCTGAATTTGTTGGTTTGGGTAATAAAATTAATTAAATCAATAATATTAAAATGTTATGATTGAAAACACGTGCCGCGCGGCAGTGAAATATGCCGAGCTATAGAATTTGGCACTATGTTTGCAAGAAAATAAGCATATGAAAACATTATGCCGAAATATTATATTCATCGCCTGTGCAGCGATATTTTCCATTACCGGTTACAGTGCGCCGGTGTTTGCGGATGAACGTCCGGTTTCAGAAGAAATTCAGGCTCTGGAAGCCCCTGTTCAAATGGATCCGGATGACGCCGTGCTTTTTGAATTAATCAACGCGGCCCGACGGGACCCGCTGGGTATGGCCGAATCCATCGGCCTGGATCGGGAACAGGTTTTAAAAAGTCTGCCGGAACTCAATGAAATCCTGATTAACGGACTTCCGGAGCTCGTATTCAGTGACCGTCTTCATCGGACGGCAAACGATCATACGGCGGATATGCTGGAAAATAATTATTACGCCTATGAATCCATTGACGGACTGACCTTGGATGACCGCCTGAATCAAGCCGGATACTCGGCATCAGCATCTGGAGAATCACTGGGGTTGATTTTTTTTAATAACTTCATTGCCCCGGAAAAAGCGGTTTTCTGGATGTTTGAAAACATGCTCGGCGACGAATTGACCGAGGACCATAGCGGCATTCGAACGATTCTCAACCCGGATTTCCAGGAGATGGCTGCGGCTGTACAAGGCGGCAGTCTGCAGTTCGGCCGTTTCAATGCCAACGTATACATGGCGGTCTGCGATTTTGCCCGGCCCGTGGAAATCTATGAGCTGCAGATGAATAACCTGATCAACCAGCTGCGCGCCAATCCGTTGCCGGTGGTGGCGGAGTACGGGTTTGACGCAAGTCCAAAAGAATTTCCGGAGTATGAAACGCTTTTGATCCAAGGATTGCCCCCTTTGACATACGATCCGTTATTATACCGGGCTGCCGAAGAGTTGGTGGTTGACATGTTTGAAAATAATCATTTTTCAGCAACAACATCTGATGGCCGAACCTTAGACGACCGGGTGGCGGACACCGGATATGTCCCGGCCTGGATGGAGGAATCCCGATACCGCTTGTCCACCTGCGGCGAGTCAGTCTCACCGGCGGAAACCGTTTCGCGGATGTTCCGCTACCTGGTGACCCGCGCTTTTCAGGCAGACCCGGATCGCCGGCAGTCTGCCATGATCGCTCCCGAAGCCGAGGATTGCGGAATTCGTATTAAGGCCGGTCAGTCAGCCGAGATGGGCGGGGTTTGCGGAGATTACATTCATATTATGGTTGCGGATTTCGGCACCCGATCCGAATCCGAAGATTCGGCAAAAAATACAGAATCAGATAAAACCGCAACCGGCAACGGGCAATTAATCGGCCTGGTATATGAAGACACGGACGGCAACGGTATCTACACTGCCGGTGAAGGGCTGCCGGATCTGGCAGTGACCATTGACCAGGGGGCGGATTCGGATTTTGCCCAGGAGATCCGCACCAATGCAGCCGGCGGATATTCGCTGGACCTGCCTGCGGGCGACTACCGGGTGACCGCTGCTGTGGATACGGTGGATACGGAGACGATAGCGCTTTTCGGGCAGATTCGCATAAACGAAAACACCCGTGTCTGGCTGTCAGCAGATGTTTTGCCCCGGGTTTTGGACAATGACTTATAGAAAAAGGCATTATTCGGGAAAGATATAAGTCTTGACAGGCAGGGACTTAAGCGGTAAATTGCCAAAAAAAGTTTTTTTAATTAAAAATTACAGCAACGGATCATTAACCATCAAGCAGATTTGAAAAGGAGGGGGTGGTAGTGCGCCATGGTCAACTGCCAGGGCGATTTAGCGTGAAAACAAGTTTGGTCAAAAAAATGCTAAAACAGTAACTAACCAGTAACTTAAAAAATATGGAGGAAAGAATGAAGAAAACAATTTCAATTATCGCAGCATTTATGCTGGTATTCGCATTTGCCGGCGTGGCATCTGCAGAGATCGAGATTTGCAGCGAAGCCGGAACCATTGCTCGTGGATGCGAGCAAGTAGGAGATGAACAGGGTGGAGTTTGCACAACATCCCCGTTTGATTACGAAGATTTTTTTAAACCTACTCTTGATGAAGACTATAGCTGTTTTAAATCCCAAGACTCATATTGTGAAATTCCCGTAAAAGGCGATCGTCACCGCGCACTGTTCAAAATTTGTGACTGCATTACCGAAGGTCAGTTTGAAGGCGTAAACACAGACGATACCATTGATATCGGCATGGAAATTCTGGTCGACAAGCATGATGGAAACGGTCCGGTTGACGGCGACAACGGCGTTTACTGGGCGCAAGATGTTAACACTACCGGTGTTGGCGTAGAAACTTTTGAAACTGAAGGCGCTGCATGCGATGCAGAACAATGCCTGCCTGATGATGACTTTATCGGCGATTTTGACTTGTTCCTGGCAAATGGAAAAACTTCTGTTGTAATTGACGGTACGGACACAGATGCTGCGACCTACAGTGGATCCGATTGTGAAGTTGCAGACAATGAACGCGTTGTCGCATTCCGAGCGGCTGCTGATCAGGATGCTGATGCCCACGGTTATGTGGTTCAACCTGATGACGCGACAGATAATAAGAGCGTTTGGTGGGTTGATATTCCCGAACTGCGTGCAGATTCCAGCATTACCGATGACACCGGCTGGGATGTATATGTTGAAATATGCATGTATACAACCGTTGATGATGGCGGCGTCTGCGGCGAATGCGACGGCTGCTGCTACCAGATCTTAATCGGTACCCTTTGCTGCGATACACCTCAGGGTTCTGGCGACTGCACAGATACACTGACTTTCCCCTATATTCCCAATCCGGCCGGAAATTACTGGTTCGGCATGGCGGTTACCAACCTGGACAGCATCGACGGTTCGGCATCGGTTACCCTGTATGAAGAAGACGGTGATGTGGCAACTGGTACGGTAACATTAGAAGGCAACGTCCCCACGATCGTTGATCTCAGCACTTTGACACTGACCACTTCTGTTGATGGAACTTTGGGCAACGCAAAAGCGTATGCTGTTGTTGTCGCCAATGTTTCAGCCTCTGGTTTTGGTTTTATGGCAAACAGCTCAAACGGCGCCTCCATGGGTTACCTGGCTGAAAAATGCGCAGAGTGCACTGAGTGTGATTAGTAGCAGTGATTAGAATTAATTAATTTTGAATTAATTGATTTTGGAAAACAAATAACTCGGGGAAAGGGGGCAACTCCTTTCCCCGAGTTGTTTAATTCTCATGAGAAGATTTTTTTTGGGGGGAGCCTGAACATTGAAAAATCCATTGCATTGTTTAACATTATTTGCCCTGATCTTTTTTCTGATTGGGCCGTCATATGCGTTGGCATTGACTCCCTACCAGCCGGTGGTGCCGGTGGAGATCATGACCGAGGCAAACGCGGGGGATTTACCCGGCAGCCAGCCAATGATGTCGCAAATGATCATCCGGCCGGCTGATCAGAGCAGCGAAGCTGTTCATATCGGTTTTTTCCGTACCGCGCCTGAGCAGGCAATCGGCACGTTGACATTTTTGGCATCCGGCACAGTGATGTGGGATGCAGTGACTGCTGCGTCAAAACAGTTTCAGGCCGATAACCTGCTTATTATTCCGGGTCTTACCATTCCGGTGGATGTGCTGCCGGTGCATCTTTTTCCGGCCGGCGCTGAACCGGCAGTATTCGAATTTCACCGCCAGGCCGGGGGACGGACTTTTGTGGACCGCATCCGGGTATCTGCCTATGCCGTGAGCAGCGACCAGGCGCTGCAGGCGCAATGGATCCGGATTAAAGGCGAAGTGCCTCCGCAATTGCGCATGATCGAGGTCAATGATCTGCAGACCGGGAAACTGATTGTCCGGCAGCTCTGGGCGCCCGGCAGTGCCTGGTGGCTGTATGAACAAACCCCTTTCCGCTGCTCCTGGCGAATTCAATAAAAAAACATTGCCCGCATGGGCTTAAAAGGATTTGACCGTGATCCGTCGTTTTTTAGTTATTTTATTTATGCTGTGTTTATTTCCGAATGTTGTCCCGGCGGCCCAAACTGCCGGGCAGGCCGATCCGATTCCCTGGTCCGGCTACTGGTGGCCGATGGATTCCGGCGGTTTGGCCACAGGTGCCGATTATCTGGGGCATCCGGCACCTTTGGAAAAATATCTCCTGCTGACCACCGGCCGGATGAGCGGCAATGCCGTTGACTGGTATAAAGCCGCCTATTATGATCCTGACGCCGAAGACTGGTGGGGCCTGTGCCCGGCTTTTGCACGGGCAGCCGTTACGGAATCGTATCCCATTCTTCCTTCGTCGGAAAACAATATTATTTTCCGGGTCGGCGATAAAAAAGGGCTGCTGACGCTCTGCCATGATGACCGGTCCGGTGTGATTTACGCTTCCGGTGACACCCCGGTGAGTTTTCATTTCTGGCTGCTTGATTATATTGGAGAGCAGCAGAAGGCTTTTACCGCAGATCTGGATGCCGGGCCTGAAGTCTGGTATTTTCCCGTATACAGCTATGAGATGGCATCTGCCCTATCCGGCCAAACCGAACACGTGTCCGTTACCATACTCTATGCTTCTGATAATGTGCTGCCGGATCATATCGGCACCCGTGAGCGCCAGAGACAATATACCTATGATCTGTTTTTAGACGCCCAGGGCAACATCACCGGCGGTGCCTGGACCGGAGGCAGCGTAACGAGCCATCCGGAAACCCTTTCTTATCCGGAGGTAACCGGCCCCCTGAACCCGTATCTGGATTATGAAACGATCCGTGAAATTGCCATGGCCCAGGACGATTTCCTGGAAATGCCTGAAAACACACCGTCCCGGCTTGTGCCCGGGACGTATAACCTGGTATTGCTGAACGAAGACGTCTACATTCTGGCCGGTGCCCCCGGTGAAGAGGTTGTCCTGGATTTTACAAAAGACGACAGCAGCCGCCAGGCCATGGACATTGAAATCTTAGATAACGACGGCGTTGCCGTGCGGCAGCACCAGCTGACGCAATACGGCCCCCCGGTCGGCTTTCGACTCGTTCTGGAAAATCCGCCGTATACGATTTCCGTCTCTCAGGCTGATTACGCAGACCCCAATATCTACACCCTGGTAATGGATTTGAAAGGGGCCTGTGTCCGGCAGGTGCCGTATATACCCAAAAACGGATCATGGTCGGGTTTTTCCCTGACCAACGGATCGGATGATCCGGTCGAAGACGTGATGCTGGTAACCGTTGACGCCGCTGGAAAGCCGTTGCACACGGTCCTCGGCCCCATGGATCTGGCACCCCTTGAAAAAAGAATGTTCCATTTTGACGATCTGCCGATCCGTGAGCATGAATACAGCGACACGGATTCGTTTATGCTCATATCCGGCCAGCCCGTGGATTTTGTCAACCTGTTTGCCGGTTCCCAGGGGCCGATGGCCGGTTTTACGCAAAACGCCCCGGTCAGCAGCCGTCTGATTATACCCGATGTGTCTGACAATATGCCCTGGAATACCCTTTACATGACCGGGGCCATTTTCAACGACACTTTTAATGATGCCCCGGTCACCTGTTCCATTTACGATGCCCAGGGAGATCTGTTCCGGACGGTTTCGCAAGATATCGCGGCCCGATCCAAAGTCAGGATTCTGCCGGGAAGTTCGCCCTTTTTGAGCATGCCGGAGGCCGGGTGGATGGAAATTACTACAGATGATTCGCAAGCAGCGCTTTTCGGGTATCAGTATATCCAAAACACCGGAAATTCGGCAAACGCCGTTGAAACCGGATTTGCACTGCCTGTGGCATCCGGCATCATGTACCTTCAGCATATTACACCGACCACCGGCGCCTGGCAGACATTGCTGACCCTTATTAATCCAAACGGGGATGATAATCCGGTGATCATTCACCCGGCGCGCCGGGGCGGTGATGAGACAGCGGATATGCAGGTTGTGCTGGGTCCTTTTGAAAAACGGGTGGTGGATGTTTCACCGGATTTCGGCGTCCCGGCGCAGGAAAGATCCATACTGAAAATTTCAGGCAGTCACCCCCTGGCCGGGTATGTTTCGTACGCAACGGCAACCGGGGACGCAGCCGCTTATCCGCTGCTGGAAGCAGATTCATTTAAAACCGAACTTGTTATGCCCCACTCGGCTTATAATAACGGGCGATGGTGGACAGGTGTGGGAGTGTGCAATCCCAACGCATATCCGGTAACTGTTTACGTCCTGCCCTATGACAACAGCGGACAGGCCCTGGATTTAGCGGGTACCTATATCACTCTGGAACCGGGGGCATATGAAGTGTTTACAGTTTATCAGCTGTTTTCCGCGGTTATTTCCGATATCGCGTATGTACGGCTGGCGGCTGAAGAACCGGCGGCGGCTGAAATCGGCGGATTTTATCTTTATGGCAATGCTCCCACTCGGAATATGGAAGCCCGGCAGCTGGTCACCGGCGGTAGCATGTAAGCGTGAAAAACTAAAAATATATTGAGAAGATGAAAGGTGATATACCCAATGAAGGAAAACGGATTTAAACGTGTTTTGCATGTGTTGGTCGTATTAATAACAGCATCCCTTCTGGTCAGTGCCTGTCAGAGTCTGCCGGTGCTGACGCCCGAACAGGCCCTGGAAAAAAGGGTCACCGGAAGGATGACCGCAATGGTGGCCCAGAATTGGGCAGCGGTGTATGATTATTCGGATTTAGATTATAAAAAACAGGTACCTAAAGAAAATTTCGTGGGCATGAATAGAGATATCCTTTTTAGTGATTTTTCTGTCGTATCTATAAAAATCGGCCCTTCCGGCGAAGATGCCGTTGTCGTCGTCAAATATAACATGACGGTGATGTCTTTTGACGTGAAAGACCGCAAAGAAACCCAGAATTGGTTGAAGACTGACGGTCAATGGTATTACCAAATGAAAATGAAAAGCTTGATGGATTAGATGGATTAAGTGGCAAAAGAGGCTCGCGTTGCTGAGAAACACCGCTGTGTAAGGAGGGATTCACTTGATAATTATCGATTTTTTCAAACTTGTCCAAAAACTCTTTTTCCTGGAAAACAAAGTTCGTCAATGAATCAGGGTGTTGCAAATCATTGGAAATTACCCAATTTTTTCATTCTGGGCGCGGCAAAATGCGGCACCACCTCCTTGTATCATTTTCTCAAACGTCATCCGGATATTTATGTGTCTCCGGTCAAGGAGCCATGTTTTTTTTGTGAAAATTTTCAAATAATCAAAAACCCCATCCAATATGCCCGATTGTTTGATGCGGCCGATACCGAATCATCGATCGGGGAAGCCTCTCATGTATATTTAACCGATCCTTCAGCAGCGATCACCCTGAGGGCTTTTTTCCCGGATGCCAGATTCGTATTAATACTGCGGCATCCGGCTGATCGCGCCTACTCTTTGTATCATCATATGCGACGGTATGGGTATGAAACCATTGCGACATTTGAAAAGGCGCTCAAGGCAGAGGAAAAACGATTTCACTCCCCTTTTTTCAAAAAACACTGCAACCAGTATCTTTATAATTTTTTTTATTTTCGATCCGGTCTTTTTGGCGAGCAAGTAGAAAGATATTTTGCTTTATTCGATCACAGTCAGTTCCATTTCGTGACGCTGGACCAGATCATGGAAACACCGGTGCCTGCAATTCAGGGAATCTTTGAGTTTTTGAATGCCCGGACTGAATTTTTCCCTGAGATAAAGGTTTTTAACAAGGGGGAAACAAGCAGATTCCCAATGGTTCAAAACTTTCTCAATCTCAAACTCCGGCGGCCTTCCTGGCTGCGTCAGATGGGGTTGAACCTTTCCCGAAAATATAATCTAATGCAGATACCGCCCATGAATCCTGAAACGCGCGACCGGCTGAGCATGCGCTATGAATCGGATTTGGCAAAGCTGTATGAACTAACCGGCATGCAATTTTAATGAAAGAATTCATGCGCCGGACAATTGATACCTATTCCGGGCCGTATCCTGAGAAATGGCGCTGTGGGTAAGTATTTTTTTTTTTTTTTTTTTTTTTTTTTTTTTTTTTGAATAAAATGGCAGATCTGCCGGTTTATTGCATTGTCCCGCTTAGAAGTACTTGTCGGCACACACGGCATTTTGGCGAAAATGGAATGATAAAGACCGCAGAAAAAAAGAAAGGAATCGCATGCACCATAGAGAGGGGCAGGCCTTTTCAGCACCTGCCCCTCTGGTGGGTATTTATCTGTCTTTTTATATTATTCCAGTGTTGAGATAAAGCACGAACTGTCGCTGTCGCTGTTTTTCAGGACCCGGATCTCCACTTCGTCTGTATCTTCGTTTCCCTTGTAATCGGTAACGGTCAGTTCAAAGGTAAGAATCGTATCTTTCTTCACATCCGGTGCGATAAATTCCGGTTTTATCGCGGAGCTGTCAGACAATTCCGCCGCCGGGTCACCGCCAGTTTGTTTCCATGAATAAAGGGTAATCCCGTCATCCGGATCTAAAGAGTTCGATCCGTCCAGTATCACCGGACTGCCTTCCTTGACTTCCTGCCCGTCTCCGGCGTCAGCTGTCGGCGGCATCAACGCCTTGGCCGCGACAATTTTGACCTGGTCGGTGCCGTTAAGGCCGGTGTCGTCGATTACCATTACCTGGAACACGAACTGAACACTTTCTTCGTCGAGGTCAGGCACGGTGAATTCCGGTGTTGCGCTGTTTGCCCCGATAAGGGAAACATCCGGTCCGCTGACCTGGGTCCACTGGTACGCAGTGATTTCACCGTCTCCATCTGCGGACGCCGAGCCGTCCATGGAAACCCGCCGTCCTTCGTATACAGGATTCTGGTCCGTGCCGGCATCCGCTTCGGGCGGATCTCCGGCGTCTTTTACAGTGATGCGTACCTCGTCGGGGCCCGTGCTTTGGGCTCCGCTCTGATCGGTCACGATCAGCTGGAATTCGATAATAATAGAACCTTCGCCAACCTCGGGAGCGGTAAACGTGGGCTGCACATCCGAATGACTCGACAGCTGAACGGTCGGGCCCGTCCCAATCTGCGTCCATGAATAGGTTTTAATGCCGTCGTCTGTATCCTCGGATCCGGATCCGTCCAGCTGCACTAGTTGCGTTTCTGAGACTGTTTGATCCGGCCCGGCATTAGCTTCCGGCGGCGCGTTGTTGTCGCTGACAAGGATGGTGACCTGGTCCGTGTCTGAAAGCCCGCCGTTGTCGGTAACGGTCAACTCAAATACCAGTTCGGCTTCGTCTGTGTCGATATTCGGGGCGGTAAACCGAGCAATTTCCGATGTACTGTATTTGAGTTCTGCCTCGTTTCCGGAAATTTGCTTCCACTGGTATGTGCTGATTCCGTTGTCGCGGTCCGATGATCCGGATGCGCTCAGGATAACGGTGTCGCCTTCGGCTACGGACTGGAAATTGCCCGCATCCGCGATCGGGGCAGAGTTCTGCCAGGCCACGTCAATGCTCACGCTGTCCGTGTCCTTGTTGTTTTTGGAATCGGTTACTGTCAGGTGAAAAATCAGTTTTTCACCGCTTTCCTGAACATACGGCGAGGTAAAGCGGGCCTGCGCGCTGGTCGCATCA
The DNA here is from genome assembly GCA_030145385.1 of Desulfococcaceae bacterium. Taxonomy (GTDB): domain Bacteria; phylum Desulfobacterota; class Desulfobacteria; order Desulfobacterales; family Desulfosalsimonadaceae; genus SURF-3. The sequence goes on along the minus strand of JAQYVU010000031.1, from coordinate 15,454 downwards.
ATAATGTCTGCTGTCGTTCCCTGGACCTGATCCCAGGCATAGGTGAGGCTCTGGCTATCAGCCGCTTTAGACCCGGAGCCGTCCAAAGAAAATGGCTCATTTTCGTTAATTCCGATGTCCTGGCCGGCAAGGGCCATCGGCGGCAGGGAACATTCGTAAGGCTGACCGGAATCCACCGTCTCCCATCCGCTGGCCATCCATTGCTGCAGGCCGTCGGTCATGTGATAAACTGAGGAAAAGCCTTTTTCTGCCAGGTAGTCGGCCGCAAGAGCACTGGTGGTGGCGTCCTGGTCATATATCAGGACCGGGAAATCCTCGTAACCGGTAATGCTTTTGTAGTCGAGATAGTCGAACATGCTGTTCCATGTCATGTTAAAAGCACAGAGGATATGGTCGCTTTCGTAGTCGTTGGGCATGCTGACATCCACAATAATCACGTCCCGGTCGGTATCCAGCATTTGCTTTGCCTCTGCCGGAGTGACCGCCTCGGACTCATAGCCGGGAAGGGTGGGCGGGGTGGGCGGTTCCTGATCATCCACATAAGCGTAGCCGGTATCATACGAACTGTAGGCGCTGCTGCCATATTGATTGACCGCCTTGATCCAGTAATAATATTTGTTATCCTGAAAAACCGTTGTATCCTCATAAGCGGTTTGTGAGGTGGAACCGATTGTTTTTTGTCCGCTTGAAGAATCCGATCGGAAAATCGTGTAGCTATTTGCTCCTGAAGAACTGTCCCAGGAGATGACCACCTTCCCGGTCTCCGTGCCGTCGGTGGCGCTGGTATTTTTTGGGGCAACCGGTAAAGAAGAAGATGAGCTTGTTGTGAAATAGGCGATGATGGTTCGGTCGGCATCATAATCATCGGCATAACCGTCATTTAACAAGTATGAATTTATAAACGACAGAGGGTTGGTTTCCCCATCGCTTCTTTCATTCAAATATATTTTGGGCGGACCCAGATCTTCCGGCGGCCAGTAGTTAAATTCCCAATGATCGAACTGAAAGCCGGCTTCGGGGCTTGCGGTTATTGTAACAGGTTCATTTCTGCTAAAACAGTCAATAAAACTCGGGTAACCGGTGGGTTCACTTAAATCATCTGAGCTTTCCAGTCTCAGTGTGCCTGAATTTCTTGGGCTGACATTCACGGTCAGCGGAGGGCCGCCTCAGTTGGCTTTTGCCGGTATCGGATTTACCAGGACAGCCCATGCCAGGATCATGCAGGTCAGAAAAAGAGGGCTGAACTTGCAGCCGGTAGCGTGTTTGTTGTTCATGTAATAAAATCTCCCATAGAGTTTGTTTTTTAGTAATTTTTTTGAAATGGACAGGAGTTAACTCTTGCCATTATAATATTGACGTATTGTTCAATTTTCAGAGCGGTAAAGTTGTTTGAATCACGGCAATTGAATGGTTGCATCAAATTCATTGGCTATCTTATGCCACATTGTGATAGTTTTTCAACAAAAAAAATACAGTCGTCAAAAAAAGACACTGCAACATACTTGATATCTATTAATTATAATAAATTAATGACGATTCGGTGAACCTGGCCGATACCGCTTTCCGGCATGAATCAGATCCCGGATCTGTTTGGCTAACTTCATTACACTGATCAAGGCCTTTTGTCAGGGTTTTGCCCCCGCAATACTGCCTTGTTCGGCATATTTTTGATAGCATAAGCAGTGCTCTCATGCAATAGGTTCGAGGCGAATCACCGGCTTTGTTTTTATTGAAGCAAAAACTGTTCCAAAACTGTTGGGAGGCGATCGATATCCGGAAACCAGATACGCTTTGTCCGGATTATTAACAGATGCCGGGCCAGTTGTAACGAATCTTGATAACGTTTTCAAAATGGTGATCACAAAATATATCGTTGAAGCATAATACATTGTATCTTTTTAAATACACCCCTGTCAGAATTAATATACAGAAGCGGGCCCCAAAATGGACTAACGGGCAAAAAATAAAAATGGTCCAGGCGCTAGAATCTGTGCGTTTTGATGTTCTGAATTTATATGGGTTTTACCTGAGAAATTACTCTTTGGGGAAAAACGCTCGCTGTAAGCCTCCGCTTTTTAAAAGTCCATCAAGGATATTATTGAAATCTGTTTTGAATTATGTAAAATTAGAGAATTTTACATAATTCAAAGGATAATGAGATGATGATGCCTCATTATCTTTTTGGATGTGTCATCGGGGAAAAATTGGCCGGAAGGCTGGCTTTAGGGCTGTCTATTGCATAATAAAACAGGGACTTTTTAATTCGGAATCAATATGAAAAGACATTATCCTCAGAATCCTCATTTATTTTTCTCTGCCATGTTTTTCCTGATTATTTTTATCGGTGCTTGCCTGGCTATTTATCAATTTATATTTAATCGAAGTTTGTGGCTCGATGAGGCCTCTCTCGCACTCAACATAATTAACAGAGATTTTTCAGGGCTTACAACGCCATTAGATTATTATCAGGTTGCACCGATCGGATTTTTATTTATAGAGAAAATCGCGGTTTTCTTATTTGGTAAAAATGAATTTGCGCTAAGGATTTTTCCTTTATCCGGCTTTTTGATTGCGATCCCCTTTTTTTATCTGCTTTCAAATAAGTTAACTAAAAATAATATCATTGCGCTTATCTCAACATCATTTTTCAGTACAGCATATTCTCTTTTATATTATTCTTCAGAAGTTAAACAATACTCAACCGATGTCCTGTTAACCATAGTTATTTTATATTATACCCTGACCCTTCAACTGAATAAAGATAGATCCCTATTGATATATGCCGTCATTGGCGGTTTTGCAGTATGGTTTTCAAGTATATCGATAATCATATTATTTGTTGCCGGGATTTATGCACTCTATATTGAAGGCTACCGGAACAAAAACCACAAAATCTTACTCCCGCTTCTTTTTTGGGCCACATCGTTTTTTATTTATTATTTTTTGTTTATTCATAATCACCCAACCACTGAAATAATGAAGACTTATTGGGGAAAATATTTTTTACCAATAAATCCTTTTTCAAAAGATTTTTATATCTTTTTGCATCAAGCGACCAAGGATACTTATTTCTACTTATTAAATTTTCGGGGGTTTTGGTTTATCGCAGTGATAATTTCGTTTGGTGCCATTGGATTTTTGTTGAAGCAGAAAAAGTATGCGTTGGTTTTTTTATGTTTAACACCGGTATTCGTAAATTTACTCCTGTCGGGTTTGAAGCTGTATCCATTTTCAGGGCGATTAATCCTATATATTGCGCCGCTAATTATATTTATATTTTCAATCGGTCTATATCATCTATGTGAATTCACTAATAGGAGAATCGTAAGATTGCCGTATTTTCTATTGATAATTCCGGTTTTGATAATGTTTTATTCGATTCATTCAAAATTCCCGATAGAAAGAGAAGAAGTAAAAAGCAGTCTGAATTACATAGAAAAAAATAAAAAACAAGATGAAGCAATTTATATTTATCCTGGATCTTACAGGCCGTTTGCTTTTTATGAACAAACAAAAATCATACATATAGACAATCCAATCGTAGTCGGAGAATCTCATCGGAATGAAAACAATAAATATGATCAGGACCTGTTGAATTTAAAAGGAAAAGTTTGGCTGTTATTTTCGCATGTATATCCTTCTAAAAGAAAGGATAATGAAGAAAAATATATGACGGAACTTTTATTCAATAATGGGGCAGTGTTGCTTGATGAAAAAAAGTTTAGAGGCAGTAAGGTGTATTATGTTGATACAAAAAAACCGATGATCGCAGTGCTTGAGCGAAAATAAGGAGAATAAATCAACATGCTCTGTTCTGTCTATCGTTCAATGTGACGGTTTTTTAGAAAATAAGGATTTATTCGGGCTTTTTAGCCTGATGTCGGTTTTGATTAATTTCTCTTTAGTTTGAGATGCAAAATATAAAATATAAAAAAAGGTAATAATATGTATCATTTTTGGGGGACGGTGATTAAACCCCTTTTTGACATTTTGCAGCCCCGTGAAATCGTCGAGATCGGTGCTGATTTCGGCCACAATACCGGCAATATTCTGGAGTATTGCCGCCAAACAGATTCCCGCGCACATATTGTTGATCCGGTGCCGAAGTTTGAACCTGAGGTGTTAAAAAGTGAATATGGAGATGTTTTTGAATTTTACCAATCCCTGAGCCTCAATGCCCTGCCCATGATCAGGAATATGGACGCCGTATTAATTGACGGCGATCATAACTGGTATACCGTGTATCATGAACTCAAGCTTATTGAAAAAAACTGTCAGTCCAATAAATCGGCTTTCCCGTTGATTATTGTCCATGATGTTGCCTGGCCGTACGCCCGCCGGGATCTTTATTACCACCCGGATAATATTCCGGAAGCATTCCGAATGCCATACGCGCAAAAGGGCATAATACCGGGCAGTCGCGAAATGGTTGATGCCGGCGGCCTGAATCCGCATTTGCATAATGCCATTTATGAGCATAATTTTCGCAGCGGCGTGCTGACAGCGGTTGAAGATTTTCTTCAGGAATCAGATACCTCATTAACGTTAGTAAAAATTCTCGGATTCCACGGACTGGGAATCATTTATTCGTCTTATCATGAAGAATCTTATCCGATGCTTTCTGGATTTATTCAGAGTTTATCTGCACCGGACTTCATATTGAATATCTTAAAAGCAGTTGAAACCTCCCGCATTGAAAATTTTATCGCATATGAAGAATATAGAGATAAACTAAGATGTTTGGAAAATATCAGACTTCGTGAATCAGAAGATCATGAAAAAGAAATCAGGAAATTAGAAAAAATTCTTTGTGGCAAAGAGGATCAGTTAGAAGCTCTTGATACGAAAGCCAGAGAACTGGCTGAGAAGAATAAAGCCGAATTGAGTCAATTGAAAAAACAACGACGGACTGAAAGCAAATCGTTTCAACTCGAAATACAACAATATCAACAAAAATTAAAAGTCCTTGAGCAAACAACAAATAAACTCAAAACGGAAAGGGATCAACTATTCCAATGGGTGAAAAAATTTCGGATTCAATTTGATGCATTATTGCAGTCGAGAAGATGGAAAACCGGCCATACCCTGATCAGTATGCTGACCATGTCGATGTTTAAGAAAAACTTTACACTGGTCACCGATCACATGGAAAAACAGTTTAAACGGTTTGAGCAGATCCATTTGAGTGAGGATCGTTTGCTCCCTGACAAAGTTGTTGCAAATCCGAAGAGCTATCCCATAAGGCGCTATAACCTTACGGTTGCCGTGATCGCATGGGATGTTGGGCATAATCCTCTGGGACGGGCATATTTGCTGGCTGAAGCACTGAGCAGATATTTTCATGTGCTTTTAATCGGGCCCTCATTTCCGCGATACAATAATCAGGTGTGGGAACCTTTAGTGACCAGTCATATCGAAGTGCTGCCATTGCCGGGGAAGGATTTTCCGGAATTCTTAACTGTTCTTGAAAAAGTATCGTCCCGAATACCCGCTGACGTTGTTGTTTCCTGCAAACCACGGCTTCCATCCGTGCAGCTGGGATTAATGATCAAATCTTTTAAGAATCGTCCGCTGTTTATTGATGTGGATGACTATGAGCTGTCCTTTTTTAATCATAAAACGCGTTTGACCTTAAAAGAAATTGAAAAGAATACATATGAAGATCTTCATGTGCCGTTTGATGAAACCTGGACACGGTTTTCTGAAAGCTTGTTAACCTATGCGGACGGTTTATTTGTTTCAAATCATGCATTGGAAAAGAAATTCGGCGGTATGATTGTTCCTCACGCACGTGATGAATTTCGTTTTGACCCGTCTTTATACGATAAAACAATGCGTCGAAATGAGCTGGGAATCGATGATCGTGATAAGGTGGTGCTGTTTTTAGGCACCCCCAGAGAACATAAAGGCGTTGTTGAAGTTTTAAATGCGATTATCGCCTGTGATAATCCAAATTATAAACTTTGTGTAATCGGTATTCCCCCGGACAGGTCTTATGAAAAAAAGTTAAAGCGTATAGGAGGGGATAGTCTGATACTGGTTCCGGATCAGCCATTTGATAAGTTGCCGGAAAATCTTATTATTGCTGATTTGGTATGTTTGATTCAAAATGTTGAGAGTGAGATTTCAAAATATCAGCTCCCGGCTAAGGCTGTGGACGCATTGGCAATGGGAATCCCCGTTTTAGCGACACGAACAGGGCCACTGGAACATTTGATTCAGGCCGGTGCCATTGAACCGGTAACATTGGAGGCGCTATCCGGGAAAATTGACCGGATGCTTTCCAATAGTGATTCTTACCGGTTAAAGCAATTGGCACATCGGGATTTATTTTTAAAGCAGTATAGTTATAAAGCAATTGGCGAAAAAATATATAATGGGATTCTTCATGCACTTGAACATCCGAAAAAACTGCCGCCCAATGCTTTGGATTTTATGGAAATACAAAAAAAGATGTCCGTCAATGCGCCGATTGCCGATAGCCGGGGCGGTGATGTTGGGAAATGGGATGTTGTTCTCTTTTGGAAGCAGAATGATACGGGAATTTATGGCCGCCGTTCGGATATGTTGATCAAGTATTTGTCGCGCCGTTCCCAGATAAGAAAAATCGCAGTATTTGATCGGCCGATATCCATTGAAGATATGCGTAAAAAGAGTAAAAATGGCGGCATTGTTCATGATCGTTTAATTTACCGGGAAACAATATTACGGGAGTGGGGACTTCGGGATACGGATAAAGTCAGTTTTCATACGTTTATTTACAGTACGGACAGAAGCGATGAAGCAAAACAGATCTGGCGCTATCCCGATAAAAATGACTATTTGAAATATATTGAAAACCGTTTAAATGAGTTGGATATTCGACCGCACCATTCAATCTTCTGGTTTTATCCTAAAGATTTAAATATTCCAAAGATCGTAAAATATTTCCAGCCTGAATTAAAGATAATGGATTTGGTGGATGATAACCGGACATCGCCTAATTTCTCAGACGCCAAAAAGCTCGATATCACAAACCATTATGAAGAAGTTTTAAAAACAGCCGATCTGGCGTTTGCCAACTGCGAAAAAGTGCAACAGTCTTTTCAAAAATACTTTCATGACATCAAATTAATACCAAATGGCTGTGAAATGGGGCTCCCCGAGGATTTTCCCGAACCGAGCGTGTTTCAGAAATTTAAATCAATCAGCGGACCCAAGCTCGGGTATGTGGGAAACCTGGAGCAAGGAAAAATTGATATTGAATTAATCCGGTACCTGGCAGACAATCGCCCGGACTGGAATATTATTCTCATCGGGTCTTCCCATGCCAACCCGAAGATATTGGAACTTGATGAATATTCCAATATTCACTTTTTCGGTGTTATAAAATACCCCAATGTCCGAGCGTGGATTCAGACATTTGATGTTGCAATCCTGCCGCATTTGAATTCTGAAAAAACCCAATCAATGAATCCGTTAAAATTATATGTGTATTGCTCTCTGGGTGTTCCTGTTGTATCAACGGACATTGAAAATTTAGACGAGTTAAAGTCCTTTATTTCAGTTGCCGGCTCTTATGATGATTTTATTAAAAAAGTCGAATATTCAATTAACGAGAAGAAAAAAAGTATCTCTGCTCATTTAAAGTGTTGCCTGGACAACAACTCCTGGGATAGACGGATAGATCAGGTTGTACAGGCAATAAACGAGAAATGGCATTAATCAGGATTGATTTTGGGAAACAACGGGTTGTAACTCAAACGATATGTTTATGATTTTCCCTTAAATCCGTTTTAACTAATTTTCATCATTTCAATCGATTGGGATTATTTTAGAATGCATGCAAGTTCTTTTGCTCATATGCAAAACTTTAAAGAAAAGTATTTAAGCAAGCTCACCAGTGATGAGCTGACGATTTTTGACCTGGGAAGCATGGACGTTAATGGAACATACCGGGAGATATTTGATAACCCGGCATGGCATTACAGGGGCCTGGATCTGGCTGAAGGAAAGAATGTGGATATTGTTTTGAAAAACACATATTCATGGAAAGAAATTAAAACCGATTCTGTGGATGTTTTAATTTCCGGCCAGGCTTTTGAGCACATGGAGTTTTTTTGGATCACCATGCTGGAGGTTGCCCGTGTTTTAAAACCCGGTGGGTTATGCTGTATTATTGCCCCTTCCAGCGGGTTTGAACACAGATATCCGGTGGATTGCTGGCGTTTTTATTCGGATGGGTTCTCGGCATTGGCCAGATTTGCCCGGCTAAAGGTTTTGGAGGTGTTTAGCCGGAATAAGAAGGGTCCGAAGGATAATGATGAAAAAGATCTATGGAAGGACACCGTCATGATATGCAGAAAATACCGGCTTCCATTCTTTTATGCATTGAGGCAGCGAATATGGCGAAAACTGATGCATTGGGTCTTGATTCGCCGGCTCCCTTTATGATTTGCCAGCTCCGCAATGAGATCCTGTCTATTTTAAAAAATATTAAATACCAATGAGAATGAATTAGGCAATGAAAGCATATATCAATGAATTGTTAAAACGTAAAGACCTCATCAAATATCTGGTTATCTCCGGTCTTAAAGCACAGCATAAAAACAGCTATTTAGGGTTCTTCTGGTGGTTGCTGGATCCCTTATTACAGATATTTATTTATTATTTTGTTGTGGTGATGGTTTTTCAGCGTGCCCGGGGCGCTGAATATGGTATTTGGCTTGCCATTGGCCTGGTTGTCTGGCGCTGGATTTCATCTTCTCTTACAACATCCGTGCGGTCAATAATATCGCAGGCGGGGATCATCACGCAGGTATATCTCCCAAAATCAACTTTTCCCATATGCACCGTGTTAAGTGAGATGATTAACTTCGGTTTTGGGTTAATTGTTGTTGCCATTGCCCTGGTCTTTTTTCAAATACAGCCGGGGCTATCCTATATCTGGCTGCCGATAGTCATTGGCGTTCAATTTCTATTTTTGCAGGGGATCGCGCTGGCTTTGGCATATGTAAGTGTTTTTATAAGGGATATGGAAATGATGACGCGCCATATTATTCGTCTGATGTTTTATGGTTCACCGGTCATATGGTACGCGGATATGGTGCCTGAAAGACTAAGATGGATTTTGGAAATCAATCCGATTGCCTGTTTCCTGTCAAGTTATCGAAATATCATTATTTATAATTCAATGCCGGATTTTAAATTTTTAGGTATAATTGCGGTTATGTCCACTGTCCTGATTTTTTTACTGATAAATATTTATCAAAAGAATGAGCATAAAATTATCAAAGTGCTTTAACGAGTCTTTTAAATCCTAAAATATATTCTTTAAACTAGACAATGCGATTTTTAAATACATCAAAAATAGGTACGGTTGAGAATCCACCCGATGCTAATGCCCCGGAAATTATCCGTCTGAACGACTTAAGCGTTCGATATACAATCGGAAGTTATCGTGATGACCTGAAGTCCCGGGTTTTAGATGGGGTGCTTCAAAGGAACAAAAAAAAGCACATCTGGGCCCTTAAAAATGTCAGCCTGAATTGCAATTTCGGAGAGATTATCGGGGTAATCGGCTCAAATGGCGCCGGCAAAACAACGCTTTGCCGGGTACTTTCAGGGTTAATCAAACCCGACGATGGCACGTTGAAAATACATGGTATTGTTTCAGCGTTATTTTCTTTAGGGACCGGTTTCAGGCAGGATTTAACCGGAAGAGAAAATATTTTTTTAAATGGTATGATGCTGGGTTTTTCAAGGCATTATGTGGAAGCAATATCAAAGGAGATAATTGAATTTTCAGAAATCGGGGCGTATATCGATCAGCCGTTGAAGTTTTATTCCAATGGCATGAAGGCCCGTTTGGGATTTAGTATCGCTTCAATGATGGAGCCGGATATCCTGGTTTTGGATGAGGCATTAAGTACCGGTGATTTAAAATTTTCTGAAAAAGCAGGGGCAAAGCTTCAGGAAATAATCGGAAAATCAAAACTGGTGATTATTGTAACGCATAAAATGAATTTTGTGAAAACATTTTGTACGCGTGCCATATGGCTTGATCAGGGAGGGATTCGGGCAGATGGCGTGCCTGAAAGGATCATCAAAGAATATTCTGAATTGCATCAGCCCGTTCCCAAAAGGCCTGCGGTGAAAAGAGAAATAAATTTAACTGAAACGATTTCTTCAGTTGGTAGCACTGAAATGGTGCGTTTAAAAAAAGTCGGCGTTAAATTTTTACTTAAGACTCCCGGGGCAGGATTAAAGAATAGAAAATCACGGTCTGCAAACAAAGACCGGAAAAGTCGAAGCGCCAAATGGGCTCTCAGGGACATTAACTTTAAGGTGATGGAAGGGGAAATACTGGGGGTTATCGGGCCAAATGCAGCCGGCAAATCAACCCTTTGCAGAGCCCTTTGCGGCATACTGAAACCGGATACCGGCAGTGTCGATGTTAAAGGGCGGATTACCGCTCTGGTAAGTTTTGGAACAGGGTTTAAAGCGGAACTTTCAGGAAAAGATAATATCTATCTTAACGGAATGATGCTTGGCCTGGCCAAAAAAGAGGTTGATCGTCTGTTTCATGATATTGTTGAGTTTTCCGGACTCAATGAAAAGGTTATCAATCAGCCGGTTAAAAAATATTCAAATGGTATGCGCGCACGTTTGGGTTTTAGTATCGCATCAATGCTCAAACCCGATGTCTTTATTATTGATGAAGCCTTGAATGCCGGTGACGTGGCCTTTTATGAAAAAGCCGGTGCAAAAATTCAGGAACTCATTAAAGGGGCGAAAGCAACGATTATTGTGACACATAATATTCACTTTATTGAAAAGGTGTGTACCCGGGTAATCTTTTTGGACAAGGGTAATGTGTTGTTTGATGGATCCCCGGCCGAAGCCGTGTCGATGTATCGGCTTTCTGTTTGAATTTCCGCTTTTTTATCTGAAGGCAGTGCGTTTTTCAAGCCTTACATTTTTTTCGTGTTTTGTTCGCCATGGCTGGATTTTAATAAAAAAGCATTGGTTAAAATTTCCGGGACCATGTTTCGCGGTTCCGGGCCATGTCCGTTTTTAGAACAGAACAATATACCGGCTGAAGATCCGTCTCTGGAAAGCCCTCCTTCTAAAGGTATCCCGCATGTTTTTGCCAACGGAGTATAGTGTTTCTCATAATGGAAATGATCGGTTGTATTCTGTACAAGCAAAAGTCTGATCTGTTTTTTTTGATAATTTGATACCATGTCCAGCCGGTTGCCATAATTTTTGATTGCCGATTCCCTGGTGATTCCGTTTAAGCATATGTGCAACATATCATTTACGTGATTTTGATAATACAGCAGGGCATTGGTTTGCGGATTAATTGCAATAGCGATGGGATCGCTTAGGAACTGCGCAATGGCAAGCGAACAAAATCCGCCCGCGCTGGAACCGTAGGTAACGATACGGGTATTATCAATTTTTAAGGATAAGGCAACGGCCTCAATAATTTTAGCTATTATTTGAAGCGGATATTCATGGGAATTTCCAATAAACCAGGCTAATCGTAAATCTTTATCGATATCTAATGAAGGATCGGAAAAATGGAGAACCGGCCCCGGAAAAACGCTTGCCCAACTCCATCGCTCAAAATAAGGCGGGTGATATAATGTTCGATCTTTAGCACCATGAAACAATACAAAAAGATATCTCCCCGGCTGGTTCTGAAACAGGCACTGGTAGTTAAAATGTTTGGTTTTATAGTTAAGTCTTGTTTTTTTGTATTTTTTTAGATTCTTTATATCTTCAAGCCGATTGGAATTGATAATCGGCAGTTGATTGATCATATTACTTCGGTGCTTCACCAATTTGTTTTACTCCTTTTTTTCGCACTTCAAGGCCGATTTCCTTTCCAGTCATCTCCCGGGTTCCCACCATTGCCGGTATCTCATCCACGGCAAATCGGAATTTTTTATAACTGTATGTAGGCCAGAGTGTTAACATCTTTTTTACACCCTGTTGTGTGAGCAGTTTACGTCTTTCATGGCCAAAACTGGATGATTTTTCATGATAAACATAAACATGATCTGCTATGGCAAGCCGGTGGCCGGCTTTCAGAAATCTTAGGCATAAATCATTTTCTTCCCCATAACCATGCGGAAAATTGATTTCATCCAGATAACCAACCGCATGCAGTGTCGGTTTGTGTATTAAGGTGCAGAATCCATTCAGCATCGGCACTTTTGGAAATACTTTGGGTGAAATTTTTTTTAGCAGCAGGGCCATATCGTCAGGCGTATACCCCGGGGGAAGCAGATTGACAGGATATGTACCGTCTGCATTATATGCAACGGGAATTGACTGCATACCCGCCGCATTGGAAAGCGGGCCGACGGCGCGTATGCCCGGATCGGAATACGCGCACTCGAAAAGACCCTGCAGCCAGTTATCCGTCACAATCGTATCGCTGTTTAGCAGTACAACCCATTCCGTATCGGCTAATTGAAGCCCTTTATTTGCGGAGCGGGTGTATCCGATATTTTGAGCATTTCTAACGACGCTTATGCGTTTATGATTATCAGCTAAGCTGTTAATCATATTGTTTGTTTGTCTGGCCGAGGCATCGTCAATTAAAATCATTTTGTAGTCAGGAGGAGTTGCCTTTAGGACCGATTCTATACAACGCTGTGTTTGCTCCGGCGCGTTGCAGACGCAGATAATGATAGTAACACTTTCCTCTTTCCTCATGTTAAAATTGCATATGATCGACTGATTCTCAGGGGCGGGGGTGAAATTTTCTAAAATTGCAGAATGAAAAAGCAGGACTGCCGCTCTGGGAAACTGACTCAAACCGCTTTTAATTGTATGGCGCGCGGTATTGAGATCCCCCAATTTTCTTTGCGCAAGAGCTATGTTTACATAAACTTCCGGCAATTTCGGGCGGTCCTGACACTCCAGCAATGCCTGCCAGAGCGTTACAGCTTCTGTCCAATCGTATTGTGCCATGGCAATTTCCGCCAGTTCAACAGCAAGTTTTGTCTCTTTTGGATAACGCTGGAGCCCTTGTTTTGCAGCGGTTTTAGCTGCCTGAAGTTCACCTTGTCTTTGGTACGCTCTGGTGAGTTTGATATAAATACCTGTGGGTGTATCCTCTCGGTGGACATCCAAAACAGACTGCCAGTAACGAATCGCCTCTTCCCATTGTGCCCGGGCAACGGCAATCTCCGCCAGTTCAATGGAAAGTTTCATTTCATCCGGATAGTGTTGATATCCCTGGCGGGCCACGGTTTCGGCAGCATCAAGCGCGCCTTGTCTTCGATATGCTCCGCTTAGTTTGAAATAAATGCGTGCCGGAGCCTCCTTACCGTGTATATCGACAACAGACTGCCAATGCCGGATAGCGTCCGGCCAGTGAGAACGGGCAATAGAAAGTTCTGCTAACGCAATATCAAATTCCATCTTTTTGGGATATTGTTTGTGACCTTTTCGTATGATGGCTTCGGCGGCAGCAATGTTTTCTTGTTTTTGATATGCGTTGTATAATTTAATATAAACATTGGCCGGAGTTTTCTCTCCACTAAAATCTAAAATAATCTTCCAGTAACCAATGGCCTCTTCCCATTGCTCGCGCGCAGCGGCAATCTCTGCCAGTTCAATATATAGCTTCATTGTATTGGGATAAAGTATATGCCCCTGCTGTGCGATGGTTTCAGCGGAGCCAAGGTTGCCTTGCTCTCGATAGGCTCTGGCTAATTTAATATAAATTTCCACGGGCGTATTTTTACCGTGTGCCTCTAAAATCGTTTTCCAGTGACGAATCGCCGTGTTCCAGCGGGATCGGGCAACGGCAATCTCTGCCAGTTCAACCGCAAGCTTCATTTCCATTGGATATTGTTTATGACCCTGCTGTGCCACGGTTTCGGCACGATCCAGGTCGCCGTATTTCCGATGGGCTCCGGCTAATTTAATATAAATTTTCACCGGAGTATTTTTTCCATGTACATCTAAAAAAGCCTGCCAGTACTGAATCGCTTCTGCCCATTGAGATCGTGCCCCGGCAATTTCTGCCAGTTCAACGGCAAGTTTCATTTCTTCGGGATAGTGTTGATATCCCTGCAGAATGACGGTTTCAGCGGCATCGAGGTTGCCTTGATTCCGGTAGGCTCTGGCGGATTTAATATAAATTTCCACGGGCGTATTTTTACCGTGTGTCTCTAAAATCATTTTCCAGTACTGAATCGCTTTTTCCCATTGGGAACGTGCAGCGGCAATTTCCGCCAGTTCAAGGGTAAATTTTATTTCTTCCGGAAATCGTTGATGCCCCTGCAGAGCGACGGTTTCAGAGGTATTCAGATCGCCTTGTTCCCGATGGGCCCTGGCCAATTTAATCAAAATTCCCACCGGCGTATTCTCTTCGAGTGTATCTGAAATAATTTTCCAGTAATGGATGGCGTCTGTCCAGTATGATCGTGCAGCGGCAATTTCCGCCAGTTCAAAAGCCAGTTTTGTTTCTTTTGGATAATGTTGATGTCCCTGCAGAGCGACGGTTTTGGCGTCATTCAGGTCGCCATGTTTCCGATGGGCTCTGGCTGATTTAATATAGATTTCCACGGGAGTGTTTTTCCCGAGTGCCTCTGAAATAATCTTCCAGTAATGGATGGCGTCTGCCCATTGTGAACGGGCCACGGCAATTTCCGCCAGTTCAACAGCAAATTTCGTTTCTTTTGGGTATAGTTGATGCCCCTGCTGTGCCATGGCTTCGGCACTATCCAGGTCGCCATGTTTCCGATGGGTTCTGGATAATTTTATATAAATGCCTGCCGGCGCTTTTTTTCCGTATCCCTTCAGTACATCCTGCCAGCACCGAATTGCCTCCGGCCATTTTTCAGCCTGCATTTCCATTTCCGCCGTATGAATCAGTTTAAGCCGGCGGCTTTTAAACGCCTGCCGAATGACTTTTCTGATAAAAGGCGGAATAAGGACGCCCTGAAACGCTTCAGGAAGAACGGCCCGGTAAATAAGGAGTATGAACTTTTTCAAAAAAATCTCCTGAATAAATTATGATAATGCACGGGAGGGAAGGCTCCGGTCATTAATGGGAGGAATGCTTGTCCAATTCTCATTTGCCAGGGGGATTTTGGCCCAATTCCCAATTTGCTGCAGCAATGCTTCTCGGACCAACGGGCAGGCCGGGTACCATATTCCGGTCTTCCCGAAATATTTCTGAAGATGACCTATGCACTGTCTGATGTCATATTCCATGGTGTTTTCCGTTCCATCCTTGATTTGGGGAGCCTGATTGATGATAACGCATACGCTGGCTGCCTGTACATCGGGGATGAATCGCTGGCGTTCCTGGAGAATGTGCGGGGGAGTCAGAACCAGTATATCACAGGATAATTTTTCTCCGTAAACCAGCATCTGAACTTTATCACCATCCACTAGGTCGCGTATTTCCGGATCTATTGGATGGTTCGGGTCAAACCCATAGCAG
>JAQYVU010000153.1 GCA_030145385.1 Desulfococcaceae bacterium | reverse complement strand
CTTAAATTCCGCCCTTTTTGATTTAATGTCGCCGCCCAGTGATGCTTCAAAGGAATCAGACAGCAGCGACGCTTCCGGTGGCTTATCTGTCAAAGAAGTATTCGATAAAATGCCTGATGCGTTTAACAAAGATGCGGCTAAGGGTGTTGATGTTGTTTTCCAATACAATATATCCGGCCAAAACGGCGGTGAATGGTTTATTACTGTCAAAGATGAAAGCTGCAAGGTTGAATCCGGAAAAGCTGAAAAAGCCACATGTACTCTAAACATTGGTGATGCTGACTTTGTCGATATGATTTCCGGGAAACTGGATCCAATGCAGGCCTTCACTTCCGGGAAACTGACCATTGACGGTGATGTAATGAAATCCCAGCTTATTGGAAAACTTTTTAAAATGTAAAAATCGATTGCCGTATATAAATTAGGAGGAATAATCATGGCTACAGGAATTAAAGATAAAGTTGCAATCATCGGCATGGGATGCACTAAATTTGGTGAGCGCTGGGATGTTGGTGCCGAAGAGTTGATGCTTGAAGCATATGAAGAATGCCTGGCAGATGCCGGGATTGAACAAAATGATATAGGTGCTGCCTGGTTCGGTACCTGCCTGGATGAAGTTAATGTGGGAAAAACAGCCATGCCCCTGGCAACGACCCTTCGTCTTCCAATGATACCTATAACGCGTGTGGAAAACTACTGTGCCACAGGGACCGAAGCGTTTCGAGGGGCTTGTTATGCAGTGGCATCCGGCGCATACGACATCTGCCTGGCGTTAGGTGTCGAAAAATTAAAAGATACCGGTTACGGCGGATTGCCCGGAGGCGGATCAAGTTCCGGCTCCCTGCTCTGGCAGTGGTGGCCGAATCTCACAGCCCCGGGATCATTTGCACAACTTGCCAGTGCATATGCAGCTAAATACAAAGTAAACGACGCAGATTTAAAACGTGCGATTGCCCACATCTCTGCCAAAAGTCATGACAATGGGGTATTAAATCCGAAAGCCCATCTTCAGAAAAAAATTACGGAAGAACAAATCATGGCTTCACCGATTATCGCTCACCCGCTTGGTTTATTCGACTGCTGTGGGGTAAGTGACGGGTCTGCCTGTGCAATTGTTACCACTCCGGAAATTGCCAAAAAAATGGGTAAAAAGGATTTTGTAACAGTCAAAGCCCTTCAGCTGGCTTTAAGCAGCGGTGAAGAAACCGCCTATAACGACTGGGATGGCGACCACTTTATGACCACGAGCAAATGCAGTACCCAGGCTTATAAAGAAGCAGGTGTGACAAATCCCAGAGAAGAGATAAGCATGATGGAAGTTCATGACTGCTTTTCAATAACTGAATTTTCGACGTATGAAGACCTTCATATCTCAGAACGCGGAAATGCCATAAAAGATATCATGGACGGCTTCTACGACATGAACGGCGGAGTGCCCTGCCAGGTGGACGGTGGGTTAAAGTGTTTTGGTCATCCCATCGGTGCTTCGGGTTTGAGAATGCTGTATGAGATGTATCTGCAGCTTCACGGGCGTGCTGATAAACGTCAGCTTGAAAACCCAAAACTGGGCCTGACCCATAATCTGGGCGGATTTCCATTCCAGAATATTTGCAGTATATCCATTATCGGCAAATATGAATAACTTATGACTTCGCAAAAAGTTCAAATCCTGCGTTGCGCTGTATCCTTCGTCAATGCATAGACAAGCTACATCTTATTCCTCAGGATTTGCGCGCCTTGCCAATTTATATCTGATGGTAAAACTTTTTTCTTTGCCATCAGAATGAATCGATAACATTGTTATAAAACAAAAAAGGCACCGTAAAGAATTTTACGGTGCCTTTTTAATTTTTATTACAAAAAATTAATATTTCAAAGCAATACCTGCTTCAACAATATGTCTGCCATAATCATAAATATCGACATTAGAGCTTGAATGAATGAACGAATAATTGGTATAAACACCTAAAAATTGAGTAAATTGATATTGAATGTCTACCCCGGCAACAATGCTGTCATCATCCCTTTTATCGGTTGATACCGAAGAGGTTCCATAGTCAACCACCCGCGCATCATATTCAGTATTCTGATAATCTAAAGACAAGCGGATTCTGCTTGAATTTTCAAAAAACAGAACATACGCACACCCAACACCAATGGCTTCACCGTCCTCATTCAATGAAGAATTGTCCCGGTCGTCAATGATAGAACCAATTCCGTAAACAGCTATTGCCTGGCTTGTTTGCGGTATTAAATAGGTTAATGTCGGAGAAATGGTATACTTGTTGTAATCCGTGTCACCGTCTTCCAATGCATAATTAAATGCAAACGGCATGCTGTATGTCAGCTGGCCGCTTGTATACTGGGGCTCAAAAGATACACTTTGATCTATCACATCGTATTCATCAAAATCCTGATGAAAATCCGCATATCCACCGTAATCTAAACGGAGACCAAAATCACCTTCTATTGGGGCCTGCCATCCGGCAGAAAGGGTTGCGGCAAAAGCGGTATCGCTATCTGCATCGCCTCCACCGGATGCGGATCCGACCCGTGAGTCATACAATCCGCCAAGCCTTAATCCTGCATAAAAAGGGTTACTGCCGGATTTCATCTGTTCAACCCGATTTTCAATACCGCCCTTCCCAACCGGGGAAGTACTCCGTGACGGAGCTGAACACCCTCAACCGGCAGCCCAGCTGTTTATGGAAAATGAAATTACCAAAAAAAACAGAACAGTGGCAATGCTTAATCTAATTTTCAATATACATTCCTTTCAATTGTAAATTTCTAATAATTGTCTTTGCTTAATAAAAACAAGTTATCAGTATTTAAATTAAGATTGTCATTTTTTCAAGCTTTTTAATGAGCTTTCCAAACGCCAATTGTAGTAATAAACCGTGTTTATTAGATCCATAAAAAACATTTAACATATTAATAATAAATTTGTATACATATAACCATCTAAATTTATTTAATTGACGGCATCAAAAACCTGTGCTAATAAAAACTAAACTGGTTGGCCGACTTATTTTTTAACCCGAAGCAAGGAGTTTCCCATGTTGCCTGAATTTTTTGAATTTTATAATCCCACCAAAGTCGTTTATGAAGACGGTGTTGCGACAGATTTAAAACCCGAACTTGATATCATCGGTATTAAGAAATATTTCATTGTATCCGATCATATTATCAATGATCTGGGTCTGGTCGACAAAGTTTCTGACGGACTGGCCGAAATCGGCTTTGAAGTGACAGACAAATATCTGGATGTGGCCCAGGATGCCCGGTTGAATGATGTTAAAGCCTGTGCGGATCAGATAAAAGCATCCGGTGCCGAAGGGATCATTTCTATTGGCGGCGGAAGTGTCATTGATACGGCAAAAGCTGCTAATATCTTATTTTCAGAAGGCGGGGATCTGGTTGAGGATTATTCCGGCGCACACACATTGACCCGTCCACTCAAACCCCATGTGGTTATTCCTACAACCGCCGGGACCGGCAGTGAAGTCACGATGGTTGCAGTCATTTATGATGAAGAGAACAAAGAAAAGCTAGTATTTGTTGATAAATTTCTATTGCCAAATTTAGCTGTACTGGACCCACAAATGACCATTTCTCTGCCCCAAAAAATGACCGCTGCAACCGGCATGGATGCATTAACGCATGCCGTTGAAGCTTATGTCGGTACGCAGAATGCTCCGATTTCAGATGCTTTTGCCATCGGCGCCATTGAACTGATTTTTAAAAATCTCGTCACTGCCACAAAAAGCGGTGATGATGTTGAGGCGCGCGGTGCTATGCTGATAGCCTCCACCATGGCCGGCATAGCATTTACACATTCGATGGTCGGTTGTATTCATGGAATGGCTCATGCCACCGGCGGTCTCTACCGCGTACCGCACGGAGTGGCAAACGCCATTTTTCTTCCCTTTGGAATGGAATATAATTTCGAAGAAATTAAGGAAAAATTGGCTCGACTGGCGATTGCAATGGGTGAAGACACATCCGGATTGCCTGAAGAGGATGCAGCAAGGCTTGCCATTGCAGCAGTTCGAAAACTTGCAAGACAATTAAATGAACTGGATGCTTTACCGATAAGATTAAGAGATGTGGGGGTTCCGGAAGACGGCCTTGAAGCAATCGCTGAAGGTGCAATCAATGACGGGTCGTCTTTTTATAATCCCCGGGATATGGATGAAGAAGAATTATTACCGTATATTCAGAATGCATATTAATCATAAAAAACAAGGAGATCAAACATGGGTATGTTTAAAACTGCAGAAGAGTTTGAAAAAGTAATCGTTGGTTTTTTTAATTTGGTCGCAGACACACCATTGATTGCTGATAAACTGCTAAAATCAAAAATGATTATTCGATTTAAATACAGTGATCCGGATCTTATCGTTGTCATTGACTGCTCAGGTGACAAAGCCGAAGTCCGTCCGCATGATACGGATACGAAAGAGATTGTTGAAATGACCATGTCAGCAGACATTGCCCACCGATTCTGGTTTGGCATGGTGAATCTGACAAAGGCATTGACACGAAAGGAAATGGTTGCAAAAGGCCCGATTCCCAAAGTTTTGAAACTCCTTCCGGCTATTAAACCGTCTTATGCCATGTATCCGCAATATCTGGATGCGAACGGGTTTGAGCAATACAATATTACAAAAGCGTATAAACCACCAACAGCTTAAATTAACGATATATTAATCAAAATTCAATTTAGTTAGGAGAAGAAGATTATGGGCGGTTATGCTGGACAAATCCTGTATGTCAACCTGTCTTCCGGTGATATTGAAAAAAAAACCCTGGACAGGGATTTTGCCAGAAAACATATCGGCGGCCTGGGCTTTGGTACACAGATATATCTGGATTTAATAAAGGGAAATCCGGTATTTGACGCATTATCTGAATCGAATCCATTTGTATTGATGACCGGCCCGCTTACCGGTATGAAAATGAACGGCGTGGCAAGATGGACTGTCTGTTCCAAATCTCCCTTGACCGGCTTCTGGGGAGACAGCAATGTGGGCGGATTTTTCGGTGCTTATCTTAAATTTGCAGGTTATGACGGTATTGTAATCACCGGCAAAGCCAAAACGCCTTCTTATCTGTTCATTAACGATGAAACCGTTGAAATCCGAAGTGCAGAAAAATACTGGGGTAAAGATGTCTATACGGTTACTGATGAGCTTAAAGAAGACCTGAAACCGGAATCCAAAAAACCAGGCCAGGTATTGACCATCGGACCGGCCGGTGAAAAACTCATTAAATTTGCGTCCCTGATCAACAATAAAGGGCATGCAGCAGGACGGACGGGCATGGGAGCGGTATGGGGTTCTAAAATGCTCAAGGCAATTTATGTCAGCGGAACCGGTAAGCCCGAGATTGCCCATCCTGAAAAATTTGATGACCTGCGTAAAGAACTCAAGGAAGTATATGAGGAAAGCATCGGTATTGCCGCTATCCATGCCGCCGGAACAGCAACACATATGGATGTTGGAATTATCAGCGGCGACATCCCGATTAAAAACTGGCAAATGACTGATTGGGATCAAATTGATGATATCGGGCCAACAGAAATTGAAGAAAAAATTTTTGCAGGTCACAAAACCTGTTATGGTTGCGGTGTGGCGTGTAAAAAAAATGCGCAAGTGAAAGACGGTCCATTTAAAATGGAAAAAGGCCCCGGCCCGGAATATGAAACCATAGCCACTTTCGGGACCATGTGCCTGAACTCAAGCATTGAATCAATAGCCAAGGCAAATGATATCTGCAACCGCTATGGCATGGACACCATCACCTGCGGTTCAACCATAGCGTTTGCAATGGAATGTTTTGAAAACGGTTTGATCACTGAAGAAGATACCGATGGATTATCCCTTACCTGGGGAAATTCTGAAGCGATTGTTAAAATGGTCGAAAAGATTGCAAAACAAGATGGATTTGGCGCCATTTTAGGTCAGGGAAGCCAAAAGGCTGCCGAGCACATCGGCGGTAATGCTTCAGATTTTCTGACAACGGTCAAAGGACTTGAGGCCCCGATGCATGACCCGAGGAGTGCCCATGGATATGGATTAGCTTACGCCATATCACCCAGAGGGGCGTGCCATGAAGCCAGCCTCACCTTTGAAGCGGAAGGCGGAATGATTTACATTCCTGAAATTCCGGAATTGTCAGCAGACCTTCCGGAGGGAAGTGACGAACGGGCACAATTAAACGTTGTTGCCCAGGATTACGGAATGTTTTTTTCAAACTGCGCGATTTTTTGCAATCTCGGTGGAATGCCATTAAATGCAACCCAGGCGCTGAATATGGTAAATTACGTAACCGGATTCGAATATACGCTCAATGAAGTCATGGAAATCGGCCGGCGCGTATGGTATTTAAAACGGGGCATGACCAATCTTTTCGGTGCAAGGGCGGAAGACGACAGACTGCCCAAGCGCCTGATGACGGTCATGGAGGATGGCCCCACTGAGGGGAGTCTCCCGGACATGGACAAAATGTTAGCCGAGTTTTATGAACTGCGCGGATTTAATGCTGACGGCATTCCCACTAAAAATATCCTGGAAAACGTTGGTCTTCCGGATCTGGCTGAATTGCTGAATACGGCATAATTAAACTCTAATTTTTTTTTCTGACCACGCCTTATAAAACTGAGGCGTGGTCTTTTTATCCATTTAATTATTATATCTTCCAAACAGGACCCATTCATTGAATAAAGAAAAAAAAGAAAAAAAGCAGGCCATTAAAAAACAGCACATTATCGAAGCAGGAACACGGCTGATCGTTCAAAAAGGAATTGACAAAACCAGTCTGGCAGATATTGCAGACGAAGCCGGAATCAGTAAAGGAAGCCTTTATTATTACTATGCCTCAAAAAATGAATTAATATTTGACATCACCGAGGCACATATGAATCAGATTTCCGAAAACCTGTTTGGAATCATCGAAGAAAGTAAAGGCAGTGCCAGCGTGGAGGAGATACTTAAACTGCTGTATGAGCGTATTCTTGACGCCGACACCCGCGGCCGCCTCCACATATATCTTGTTCAGCAGGCCTTAAATGACAATGAAAATTTAAAGGAAAAGTTCCGAAAAGTTTACCAGGAATGGAAAAACACGATCAGAGAAGGATTTGAAAGACTTGAACCTGGAGTCTCGAACCACAATGTTATATCATCACTTATTATCGCGGCTTTGGATGGTTTTTTGATTCAATCATTGCTTAAAGTGGATCCCATTACCGGAGATGAATTTATCAGCCATCTTGATTTAAAGATAAAAAAATAATCTGTTCTATAATTTCAGTTTTCACTCAAATCACCATACGAACCCACTCTTCCTTTAAACCCGCATTTCTCATGGAAAATGTACAAAATAAAAAATTTTTGATTCCAGTAAATTATATTTAAAAAAGAATACAATCAATTGATCTTTATTTGATAATTTGTTAATGGATTATCATAAATTCAAGCATAGAAGGGGTCCAAATGTTAAAACATACACTGGAAAAAATAGAATCGAAGATTAAACAATCACCAAATATTCCGGAAGAGAAAAAAAAAGAATATTTTGAACTTCTCAATGATTTAAATTCGGAAATCAGTGAGTTAAACAAAACACAAAAAGAAACAGCACAAAGTATTAAAGGGTTTACAAAAATTTCCGCACATGAAGCGACCCGCGATCAAATCGACCCGCTTCTTGTCAAAATTTCTTTAGAGGGTTTATCATCGTCGGTAAAAGAACTCCATGCATCTTATCCCAAACTTGTAAACACGGTAAATTCAATTTGTTCATTTCTATCTAAACTCGGGATTTAAAATACTCCGTCTTCCAGACAAAGGAAATTTCAAATGACCAATACTTCCGAAATCACCGGTAACTTTGAGGCGGATGACGGTCTGTCGATTTTTTACCGGCACAAACCGGCGGCTAAGGAAACAGCACGCATGGTTATCGCGCATGGCCTGGGTGAACATTCAGGAAGATATACTCAAGTTATTGATCGAATCGTAAACACAGGGATCTCGGTATGGGCCCTGGATCACAGGGGTCACGGCCAAAGCGGAGGCAAACGCGGCCATATTGATTCGATTGACCAATACATCAATGATTTTAAAAAAATGATTGATATTGCAAAAACCGATCTGCCGTCCGGGATGAAATTCTTTTTGCTCGGTCATAGCATGGGCGGTTTAATCGTTTTGAATTTTGTTGAAAAGCATACCCAATTTGCTGACGGTGTTATTGCCTCTTCGCCGGGATTAAACCCGGGAATGAAAGTTCCGGTAATCAAAGGAGCCGTTGCAAAAATTCTGTCTCGTATCTGGCCCTCTCTGACTTTTGACAATGAGCTTGATTCAACCTTCCTGAGTCATGATAATCTTATGGTTAAAGCGTATAACAACGACCCGCTGGTTCACAGAAATATCACGGCCAGATGGTTTACCGAATTTTTAAATGCAATGGAAAAAACAAAATTATCCGCTTCAAGTATTAATATACCAGTTCTCATGCAGGTAGCGGGTGACGACCGGCTAGTCGATTCGGAGACATCCAGACAATTCTTTGAATCACTGGAAACAAAAGATAAAACCCTTTTCTTTTACGACCGTCTTTATCATGAAATATACAATGAACAGACCGGAGACAGAGAAATAGTGTTAAACGATCTTATAAACTGGCTGAGTGACCATATCTGATTGCGTCGTAAAAAGTCCCATCTACTGCGTTGTAGTGATTTTTCAGGCACTCAAGACTACATGTATAATTTCGAGCCTGAAAAACCACGACACCTTGCCATATTTTATGGTATTGGTGAAACTTTTAACTTAGCCATCCTGTTACTTTTTAAGGGAACATCATATTGAATAATCCTTTTTTTATTTTTATCTAAGACCTCAAGAATGCGAGATAGGCGCAAATAATGATTGGTATGTTCCGCGACTGGTTTAACCAGCGCTTTTCCGACCCGCAAATTGTTATACTCTGGTTTTTTCTTGTTTCAGGATTTCTTGTCATTTTCCTGCTCGGAGAAATGCTGACACCTGTTTTTGCCGGGCTGATTATCGCTTACTTGCTGGAAGGAGTTGTCGGAACACTTCAAAAATTAAAAATCCCCAGAAATATTTCCGTTTTCCTGTCTTTTTTATTATTTATCATCTGCTCACTGCTCCTGCTGGTTGGGCTTCTTCCGTTAATCTCACAGCAAATCGGCCAGTTAATTTCCGACCTGCCCGTTATGATATCCAATGCCCAAAAACAATTAATGCAGCTGCCTGAACGCTATCCGGAGTTTATTTCAGAATTCCAGATCAATAATCTGATCCATTTTTTAAAATCCGAACTGACAAGAATCGGCCAGGCAGCTCTCTTCTTTTCAGTTGCGTCTGTTAAAAACCTAATCACTGTTCTTGTTTATTTTGTGCTGGTTCCTTTTCTAGTCTTGTTTTTTTTAAAAGACAAAGAGCTTATTTTAGACTGGTTGAAAGTGTTTTTTCCCAAAAATCGTGATCTGGCAACCGAAGTATGGAATGAAGTCAATCACCAGATCAGCAACTACGTTCGCGGTAAAATATGGGAAATTCTAATTGTGTGGTCAGCGAGTTATCTGACGTTCACTATACTCAACCTTGACTATGCCATGCTGCTTTCTCTTTTTATCGGTTTATCCGTTCTGGTTCCCTATATCGGTGCCACTGTCATGTTTCTGCCTGTCGGGTTAATTGCCTTTTTCCAGTGGGGAATCAGCCCGGAATTAACCAAAACAATTATTGCGTACGCCGTGATTCAGCTGATTGATGGCAACATACTAGTTCCGCTACTCCTATCAGGTGTTGTGAATATTCATCCGGTTGCCATTATTGTTGCCGTCTTGGTTTTTGGCGGATTATGGGGTATCTGGGGCTTATTTTTTGCCATTCCGCTGGCAAC
>JAQYVU010000003.1 GCA_030145385.1 Desulfococcaceae bacterium | reverse complement strand
GCCTTTGAAAAAGAATACCTGATCAAAACATTGATATTGTCTAAAGGCAATGTCAGCAAAGCGGCGGATCTGGCCGGAAAGTACCGGGCGGACTTTTATGATCTGCTAAAAAAACACAGTCTCAAGGTAACAGATTTTAAAAATACAAATAAATAAGATAGATATCTCCCATTGCAGGGTTTTTCATACACCATAACCGCACAAATTTCATGGAAATCTCTTGTTCGATTCAATTTTCAGTGCAGGAAAAACCATTCACAAACTTACAGGCAGCTGTTTTTATATCCAACTAAGCACCTGATTATTCATACCATTCGAATTTATATGATTTTGGCACACCCGGTGCATTTTCAATGTACAGATCCCAGATTTGGAGAATGCATTTAATTTTAAAAACGGGGGCACCATCATGAAAAACAAAACCGCAATCTTTACAGTTATCCTGGCAACACTGTTTGTCGTCACCTTATCGTTTCAGGCAATGGCGGCAGAAGAAGAAGTCAAAGGCGAGTCCATCTCCCTTACGGGTGAAATAAGCAATGATGGCCTGCTGATCACCGATGAAGGGCAGCAGTTTGAGCTTGCCGGAGAAATCGGTGATGAAGTCAAACAACTGGCCGGCCAACGGATCCAGGTGATGGGTACCGTTATGGAAGAAGGGGGCAAGCAACATATTGAAGTGCAGGATTACATGATCAAGGAAAAAATGCCGGAAAGTCAATATTAACCGGGCATAAAAATAGCCTGAATTTTGTAAAAAATAATTCTAAAATCTGAGATCCAGGGAGGTATTTTATACCTCCCTTTTTTTGCGCCAAATCAAAGACTTTCTAACTATTTGTTTTTTATTAACTAATTATCAATATTCGTCTTCCTTCCTGACATTCCCCGCCAAAAAAGTAAAAATGCCTGACCCAAAGGGCCAGGCATTGGGTTAAGCCCAAAGGGCATGGTCCACTAAATTGATGATACCAATACTCAATTTTCATAATCCTAATCATTATCATAATCTTAATCCGTCTTTTGATGAAAGACTTTCGCCCAAAAGATTATGATTAAGAGAAAGATTACGATTAAGAATTTAACCGAATCATCGCTCAAGTTAAGATTTGAAAAGTGGTTTAAAAGTTAAGACTTTGAGTAAATATTACGGTTTTTGTTAAATCTTAAGCATTATCTATGATTTTAGATAGTTATTAAACCCAACTTAACTAAAGCAGATATGCAGGTTAATTTTTATTTCAAAGGTTTTATGCAATCAACTCGGAGAAAGATATACTTCAGTATACACTTGTTGCACAAGACAATACAAAAACCAGGTGGCGCCTGATCGTTGTGCCGAATTTATAATTGTAAAATTCGCTTCACAATAAAATTATAATTTATTTTTAACACATTAAATATATTTATTTTTCAACTTGTTTTGCCGGAGTGAAACAAAAATAACCTATTTAAAGTGTAATTCGCCATAATTGTCTTATTTTATATTAATGTGAATTGTTATGTCTCTTTTTGCCACGCAGATAAACGCAAAGATGGCATGAGACTTGCCTTTAAATATCTCAAATCACGAACACAAGTTTATTAACCAAAGGGCAATTTATTATATATATTTGAAAAATATAATCAAAATTATTTTGTCTGAATAACAGACAAGTAAATAACCAAACCGCTTGATAAAGGCAAAGCACCTGAAAAGGTGGCACGCAAAGGTACCGGCCCCATCAGTTTTTAAAGGAGGGCGGCGGGCCTGCCGGTCGGAATCAATACCTCCTTGAGTGTTGTTTCGTACACGGCTTGAAACAACTCTTCAGGAGGTTTTTTTAAATATAGCACCAAATTAAAAACTGCTATATATTTGCCAGTGGCGGTTATTTTGAAATGAATTTGAAATATCATACTGAATTTATAGCCAAACGACTTAATACGGTTTCTGTGTTGAGTAAAGAAGGATTTTGTAATGCACCAACTGAAAAAAAATTTTCCCGCATCCCTTTTTATCATATATACGTTTATCCTTTTGTCCGGCTTAGCGGCTCATGCCAGCTCTCCGGATGCAGAAGAAGATTATGTTCAATTGTTCCGTTACATCAGCGAACACAGCATGGAAGGCCCATTATATCCTTTTGCCGAATTTCATTCTGATTTTGATATGCAAAATCACCGGGCAAACCTGACATATTTTAAAAATAACCCTGAACTAATCGGTAAAATCAAAAAAGACCTTAACGACGATCAAATTAAATGGAAACTGGAAGAACAGAAACAGCGGTTTCTCTTTGTCCCTGAAAAACGGGATCAATATGAAAAACTGTATGAAAGCTACTGCAAAGAACTGGTTCACCACATTTTGGAACAGACAAACCTTGAAAATCCTTATAAAATGATAGTGAGCCTGCATGAAGAAAAGCCGGAAATCCCCTCTGACGGGGTCACCGCTTTTTTGATTCATAACCTGGCAAAAGAATCCGTAACCAAATACATTTTTTCTTCTGATAAAAGCGACAAAACGTCAGTCATGCAGCTTCGGGGAACAGACTTTGTGGGTCAGGTCGGATCTTTTACCACAAATATTTATCCGAAAAGCGACGGGACTTTTGAATTTGTCAGAGACACGTTCACCATCTGGCAAAACAACGCAAGAAATCCATATACCGCGTTAATGGTCCCGGCTGAAGAGACCCTGCATATTTTGCTCAGAGAATACACGGAAAGAGCCATATTGAAAGATCTTCAGCAACATAGCGAATTAAACAATGATAATATTCAGATGATCGCGAACAACTGGCTGGCAGTGGAAGAAGCCATTGTCGGCGGTCTGGTCCGGGCCATTGTCCCTTCCTTTCTGGAACAGTATACCGGGGACGTCTCATTATCCACGATCCGCCAGGACATTGAAACCAAGAAAAAATACGAAAAATACTGTTATCTCGGCCAGGGAATTCAACTGGTTGAACAGATGGGTATCGAAAAAGCCATTGGCATGTATTCAAAGGACCCGTCTGTTGTTAAAACCGCCCTTGTTGAATACGCTTCTGGTCAGCAGAAAATATCCACCAGGGAAATTAACGCAAATTGATTGATAAAACTCTTTCTTGTTTGTTTTTTTTACAAAAGCAAACGCAGTAACTCCCCAATAGTTCCGGGCAATGATACGCCGGGAGTGCGTAAAGCCCTCTGCATGGCGTTGTAATATAAATGCCGTAGTGGCGGGGTTTATCCCTGTCAGATACCAGGTTAACAGATTCCAACACCTGTCCGGAAAAAATCAATTTCGACAAAATTTTGATTAAACTGCATTGCAGCTCCAGGCCGCTGTCTCCCATCATATCAATGCACCGGCACCGCCCCGCCCAAAATTGCCGTGATGAAACAGCAATTTCTATTTTTTATGCATAGAAAATAGGATATAGATAAATACGATTACAGAATCTAATTAAGTAAAAAATAATAAGTGGAATCAAAATACCGGTATGAAAAACAATGCGCAAACAAACACAAAACTGATAGAGGAACTGTCTTCTCTGCACAAGCGAAATGCGGAACTGGAAGCATTGGAAATTGAGCACCACCGGATGGAAGCATCACTTGTCAAACAGGCCCATGAATTAAAAGAAAGAATCAAGGAAATCAACTGCCTATACGGCATATCAAAACTTGTTGAAAAAAACCGGGGTTTTCTGGAGGATATCTATCAGGGAATTGTTAACATTATCCCTTATTCCTGGCAATACCCGGAAATTACCTGTGCCCGGATCTCAATCGCCGGCAAAGAATTTAAAACCAAAAATTATAAAAAAACCCGGTGGCAACAAACTGCCGAAATTGTTGTATATGGAAAAACAACCGGCGCTCTGATCGTCTGTTACCTTGAAAAAAGGCCTAAAAACCATGAAGGTCCGTTTTTGCAGGAAGAACGGTCTCTTCTCAATGCCATTGCCGAGGGAGTCGGTCGGACAACAGAACAAAAACAGGCGGAAAAAGCGCTGCAGGAAAGTGAAAGGAAACTAAAACATCAAAATATTTTGCTGGAAGAAAAAAATGTTGCACTCAGAGAAATCATGAATCAGGTGATAACGGAAAAAAAGAATCTGGAAATCCGGATGCTGTCAAACGTTGATCAGCTGCTCCTGCCCTTATTAAAAAAAATGAAAAACAAAAGTTCTGGTCTTGATAAAGAATACCTCCTTTTATTGGAAGACAATCTTAAAACTTTGACAAATACTTTTGGAAATGAAATTTCAAACAAAATACCCAAACTGACTCCCCGGGAAGTTGAAATCTGCAATATGATCCGAAGCGGGCTCTCGTCCAAGGAGATCGCCGGCTTATTAAATATTACCTATCGAAGTGTCGAAACCTACCGAAATTATATTCGACGGAAACTCGGACTGGTAAACCAAAAAGTGAACCTGACGACCTA
Organism: Desulfococcaceae bacterium; assembly: GCA_030145385.1. Classification (GTDB taxonomy): domain Bacteria; phylum Desulfobacterota; class Desulfobacteria; order Desulfobacterales; family Desulfosalsimonadaceae; genus SURF-3. The sequence goes on along the minus strand of JAQYVU010000003.1, from coordinate 148,315 downwards.
CCTCTCATCCTTATAAAAACCCGGGCATCCTGACGATAATAGATTCGGAATGCAATTAAATAACCTGAACGAATTTACTTGTCTTTGGGTCCATCTTCCAAGTTGCGCCATTTGCTGAATACGCCAATATAAACCCAAATCCTTCGCGATTTCTACTCAATTTATTGAATCCCCTTGCCTTTGAGTCCGGACGAAAACTGCCGACCTCCCCTTGCTCACACCAATAATGCGTATTTTTTATACGCATTATTATTATGATTTTGTCGCGTTGCCTAAACTCTGAAATTCAAATATTAATGCCAGACAACACTGTGTAAAATTATAGCGCATTAATATCGTAATTTTATCGCGGTTTTTTATAGGATATTATTTTAAGGAGACGATCAATTGGTAAGTGAATTTCATGCAAAATCAGAAATTTTTCGAAAGCTGATGGCTTTTGAAATCCGCGAAATTCTACTGATTTCCAGTGTTTATAATATTTTCAACATGGAAGGCGACGGCAGCCTTACTTCAAAAATAATCAATGAATACAAAGGACTGAATCTCTGCCGCCCCCCCAAAATCACGGGTGTATCTTCCGCAGAAGAAGCACTGGCACTGTTGCATGAAAAAGACTTTGATATGGTGCTGATTGTACCGCATCCGGAGAAAATGGATGTATTCTCTTTAGCCCGGGAAATAAAAAACATCCGCCAAAGCCTGCCGGTCATCCTGTTGTCTCCCACCCTGAGGGGAATTTATCCTTTTCCGGAAAGCAAAAATGACAACTGCATTGACAATATTTTTATCTGGTCAGGAAATTCCGATCTCCTGCTGGCCCTGGTTAAAAACGCTGAAGACCACTTGAATGTTGAACTGGATACACAGCTGGCCAACGTCAGGGTGCTGATCCTTGTGGAAGATTCCCCGGAATACTATTCAATTTTTTTACCGATGATTTACAAGGAAGTCGTCACCCAGACACAGGCTTTGCTTAAAATCGGGCTAAACGATACTCAAAAACTGATTACCATTCGAAAACGGCCTAAAATTCTTCTGGCCAGAAGCTATGAAGAAGCAATGACAATGTATCAAAAATACCGATCTTCTCTTCTCTGTATGATTTCCGACACCCGCCTGCCGCGGGAAAACAGGATGGATGCTGAAGCCGGCATTGCTGTTCTGTCTCAAATCAGGAAAGAAATTCCCAAAATACCACTTCTGCTGATGAGTTCCGATGCCGCAAACAAGGAAAAAGCCGCAAATATTGCATCAACATTTATCGATAAAAATTCACCGGATCTTTTGAGTAAAACCCGCAATTTTTTCCGGTTTCATCTGGGTTTCGGAGACTTTATCTTTCGCATGCCGGATGGCCGGGCAATTGACCGGGCCGCCAACTTTCTTCAGCTTGAAGCAAAACTTGCTGAAGTGCCGGCTGAATCGATTGCTTATCATATAGACAATAATCATTTTTCCAACTGGCTGATGGCCCGTTCTGAAATCGATCTTGGATTGCAGTTCCGGGCGATTACAAGTTCAGACTTTTCCAGTGCCGATGCAATCAGACAATACATTATTTCCAACATACATGACTTAAGAAAGGCCCGACAAAAAGGGATTATTTCAAAATTTGATGAAGACCATTTTGATTCCAACATCAGGGAATTTATCAAAATCGGCGATGGCTCCATGGGCGGAAAGGCCCGGGGTCTGGCATTTATGTCCGTTCTGCTCAACGAGTATGAGCAAATTCAAAATAAATATCCGGACATTGCTATCAAAATCCCAAAAACCCTGGTCATCACAACAGATGTATTTGAAACATTTGTGATAGAAAATGATCTTCAGAAATTCTCACGCCAGGGCATCAGCAATGAAGCAGTGGTGGAAGGATTTTTAAAAGCGGACTTGCCCGGGTGTTTGATAAAAAAGCTTAAAGTCTTCCTGGCGCAAGTGATTATTCCGCTTGCGGTAAGATCTTCCAGCCAGCTGGAAGATGCCCATTTTCAACCCTTTGCCGGACTTTACAGGACCTATAAAATTCCCAATAATGATCCGGTTCCGGAAACACGGCTTTCTCAATTAAGCAATGCAATTAAGCTGGTCTATGCCTCCATATACTTTGAAGACGCCAAGGCTTTTTCAATCAACACGTCCACCAACCCGTTTAACGAATCCATGGCGGTGATTATCCAGGAACTGGGAGGGGAGCAATATGGCGATTTTTTCTATCCGGCCATCTCCGGAGTTGCCCAATCCTACAATTACTACCCGGTTTCCCATATGAAGGCCGATGAAGGCGTTGCACACATTGCATTGGGATTTGGCAAGACAGTGGTGGATGGAGAAAAATGCCTACGATTTTCCCCCAAATACCCGAACAACATCCCGCAGTTCTCCATTGTCGAGGATATGCTGAAAAATACCCAGCAATCTTTTTATGCATTGAGAATCAAGGGCTACCATAATGACCTGAATTTTAGAAAATATTCAAACCTGGAAAAAAGAAGCGTGAGTGATGCAACAAATGAGTTCCCGTTAAAAGCGCTTACCAGCACACATGTGGCAGGGGAAAACCGTATCAGGGACACATGGTATGCACCGGGCCCGAAAGTGCTGACGTTTGCACAAGTTCTCAAATATGACACCCCCCCGATTTCACGCCTGTTGAGCGATTTGCTGGAACTTGGCTCCCGGGGACTGGGCGGCCCCGTGGAAATTGAATTTTCCATGAACCTGTATCCTGACAATAACCGAAAAAGCGATTTCTATATTCTGCAAATACGGCCGATGGTGGCGGACGATGACAGAGGCGGGGTCGAGATCACACAACAGGAAATTCGGGCTGGTTTTTGCCATTCCTCCCAGGCCCTTGGAAACGGCGTTAATGAAACAATGGCGGATATCGTCTATGTCAAACCGGATGACTTCAAACCGGACAAGACTGTCCGTATGGCTGAAGAAATTAAAAAAATCAATGCCGGATTGCTTGCCGAAAAACGTCCTTACCTGTTGGTTGGCCCCGGAAGATGGGGAGCCTCGGATCGATGGCTGGGGATACCGGTGAAATGGCAACATATTTCCGGTGTGGGCGCAATCATTGAACTGAAAAATGAAAAAATCAACGCAGATCCCACACAAGGATCTCATTTTTTTCACAATATAACATCTCAGGGAATTCATTATATCACGGTAAATGAGCTTTCCGGCCAGCCGTCAAAGACATCAAACGATTTTTTTGACTGGCAATGGATCAATGCACTTCCGGCTTTATCTGAAACCGAATTTGTGCGCCATGTTCGCCTGGCAAAGCCGCTGCTGCTTAAAATCAACGGAAGGAAGTCTCAGGCCGTGATGATCAGCCCCTGACAACCCCATTAGCGGAATAATTCTAATTTCAAGGAAAATCAGTAATTTTCCACATATAAATAAGAACAAATAAATAGTTTCACATCCAAAGGAGAAGATTAATGTCGGACATTGTACAATTGATTAAGGATAAGGATCCTGAGCAGAAAGAATTTCACCAGGCAGTTATAGAGGTGCTGGAAACAGTCAAGCCGGTTCTGGACCGGAATCCGCAGTACGGAAAAGAAAACATTCTGGGAAGAATCACGGAACCGGAACGGGTCATCATGTTTCGGGTGCCGTGGATGGATGATACTGGCCAGGTTCAGGTAAACCGAGGGTTCCGGATTGAAATGAACAGTGCGATCGGGCCTTACAAAGGCGGCCTCCGGTTTCATCCGTCAGTCAACTTAAGTATTTTGAAATTTCTGGCCTTTGAACAGGTCTTTAAAAATGCCCTGACGACACTGCCCATGGGGGGCGGCAAAGGCGGATCGGACTTTGATCCCAAAGGCAAATCCGATCACGAAGTCATGCGTTTCTGCCAGAGTTTCATGGCGGAGCTGTTCCGCCATATTGGCCCGAATACCGATATCCCCGCAGGCGATATCGGGGTGGGTGGCAGGGAAATCGGATATATGTTCGGTATGTATAAAAAATTACGTAATGAATTTACCGGTGTATTGACCGGCAAAAGTCTAGCATGGGGAGGAAGCCTTATTCGTCCGGAAGCAACCGGTTACGGCTGTGTGTACTTTGCGTCTGAAATGCTTTCCGTTAAAAACGACACCCTGCAAGGAAAGACCTGCCTGGTCTCGGGTTCGGGAAACGTGGCACAATTTACCGTGGAAAAAATCCTGGAACTCGGCGGCAAGGTGATCACCCTGTCTGACTCTGCCGGCTATATTTATGATGAAAAAGGAATCGATGCGGATAAACTTGCTTTTGTCATGAATCTGAAAAATATCCAACGCGGCCGCATCAGTGAATATGTGGAAAAATATCCGGACGCAGTTTACACCCCGGCAGATGCAGCGCTTGATTATAATCCGTTGTGGAACCATCAGGCAAACTGCGCTTTTCCAAGTGCGACACAAAATGAGATCAATGATACAGATGCCGGCAACCTGATCAAAAACGGCGTTACCCTGGTGGCTGAAGGGGCTAATATGCCGTCAACGCCTGAAGCGGTTAATATTTTTCTGGACAATAAAATAATGTACGGCCCTGGCAAAGCAGCCAATGCCGGAGGGGTTGCCGTATCCGGACTGGAAATGTCGCAGAACAGCATGCGCCTCAACTGGCCCAGTGAAGAGGTTGACAATCGTCTGAAGGGTATCATGAAAAGCATCCACACCTCTTGCGTGAATGCCGCCGATGAGTATGGCCAGCCCGGCAACTATGTGGCCGGAGCCAATATTGCCGGCTTTGTCAAGGTGGTCAATGCCATGCTGGATCAGGGCCTGGTTTAAACCGGCCTTTCTCATGAATAAAATTACTCAGTTTTAATTCCTGTTGCGATTTTTTTCATTTTAAAAACATCAAAGTGTGGCAAGCCATGCGTGTCACACTTTGATGAAATTGAAAAATTCGCTGCAATAAAGCCATCTCAAATAACAATAACACCATGCCAACTAAAATAAGAACAAACAATCCTTTACTCCGGGAACTGTCTGCACTGATAACAAGAAATGCAGAGCTGGAAGCAATGGAAACCGAGCACCGCTGCCTGGAAGGGTCCCTAAAAAAACAGACCCATAATTTAAAAGAACGGATCAAGGAAATCAACTGTCTTTACGGGATTTCAAAACTCGTTGAAAATCAGCAGATATCACTTCCGGAAATTTATCAGGGAATCATTAATCTGATTCCATTTTCATGGCAATATCCGGAAATTACATGTGCCCGGCTGACGATGAATGGTCGAAAGTATAAAACTGCAAACTATACGGATACCCCATGGCAACAATCTGCAGAGGTCAATGTTTACGGGAAAGAAATGGGTGTTTTAGCTATCTGCTACCTGGAAGAAAGACCGGAAAGCTATGAAGGCCCGTTTCTCAAAGAAGAAAGATCCCTGCTCAACGCCATCGCAGAGAGATTGGGCCGAACAACCGAACAGAAACAATCAGAGACCGCGCTGAACGCAAGTGAACAAAAGCTGAAAAGACAGAACATTTTACTTCAGGAAAAAAACATTGCGTTAAGAGAAATTATGAACCAGCTGATCACTGAAAAAAAGAACCTGGAAGACCGTGTCATTACCAATGTTGACTTGCTGCTCCTGCCGTTATTAAAAAAAATGAAAAACAAAGGTTCTCAGCTGGATAAAGAATATATCCATGTGCTGGAAGACAACCTAAGAACACTGACTTCATCATACGGCAGTGAACTTTCAAAAAAAATGCCGAAGCTGACACCCCGGGAAAATGAAATCTGCAACCTTATTAAAAGCGGCCTGAGTTCAAAAGAAATTGCCGGCTTATTGAATATTTCCTACAGAAGCGTTGAAACATATCGAAATTATATTCGAAAAAAACTCGGAATAACCAATCAGAAAGTAAACCTTACAACATATCTTGCGTCATTGTAATATGTGATTGCCGCCTGGCCGACTGCGTGAAATTTTTACGCATTATTATCGCAATCTATTCACGTTGTGCTGTATACGAATTTGCCGTAATAATAACAAAAAAATTTATAAAGCTGAGTTTGGGCTGAATAAATCAAAATATTGAATCGATTACACAAGACTAAAAACAGGAATAAACAAAATGAGCAAAACGCAGAGAATCGGTGAAGTAAATGAGATGTGTTCGAGGAAAAATCCGATTTATGAACAGGTCAGCAACTTCAGTATCGCATTGTATGCTTTGGATTATTTTAATGCGCCGGACCTGATGTCTATCGATGACCTGGACACGACCGCTGCAGCGGAAATATTAAAGGAAAATTTTGAAAAAATCGATGAGAAAGAAATACCTGTGGGATATGACATCTCCGGGTCCGATGAACGCTTTCTCTTGGTCATCGGCGGCCCCGATTTTCCGGACCACTTTGCCGCGGTTGCGGATACAAAAAGCAGACAGCCTTTTTTTTCCAAATTAGATTTCATGGGAAGCGGCTTTGACAGCCTGGAAGAACTTAAGGATGAATTCTGCTTGAACGGCAAAAAAACGAATCCGGACATCAATTATTTTAGAAGAATTTAAATATTTCCTAAGAATATAAAATTTATGCGAAAAATTCTGACCTCACCATACGATGAATCAATCCAGGCGATTTTTAATTTCTCCAGGGCCATTGCGCATGAAAATTTCCTGGACGATGTCCTTAACCTGATTGTTACCGTCACTTCAAAAGCGACTTATCTCAACACCTGCTCGGTATGGCTGATTGACGAAAGCGTAAGCCCTTGCGAAATACGCCTTAAAGCATCGCAAATCAATACCGATTTGATTAAGAATCAATCGCTGACATTAAATGAAGGAGTCGTCGGTTCCGTGGCCTCTTGCAAACGCCCCATCTATGTCGCCGATGTATTAAAAGATCCGCTTTTCAAGGAAAAGCAGATGGCAAAAAAGGCGGGCCTGGTCTCCATGCTCGGGGTTCCAATGATCGGGCACAATAGCCGGGTGATCGGTGTGTTAAACTGCTTTACGTCCCAGCCACATGTATTTACCGACACTGAAATAAAATTGATGACGGATGTGGCCGACCAGGCAGCAAAGACTATCCGTGACACAGAACTCATGGTGAGACGCCGCCTGATTCAGGAAGAACTGGAAACTCATTCGCTGCTGGATCAGGCCAGAAAGGTCCTGATGCGCCGCCGGGGCATCAGCTCGGAAGAAGCGGACGGATGGATAAAAAAATGCAGCATCGAATCCTGTAAATCCATTCGCAAAATAGCGGATGCCATATTGCTTTCCGATGAATCGTGCGTTATGAGCATTGCCTGATCAAGATCAAAACCGCTCATAAACCTGTTTAATTGACCCGGGGTGCCATCGTTTTGCAACCAGTGCCCTTCCGCCCTTAATTGATTATTGTTTTATTTCCCATAACCAGAAACGGCGCATGATTGGAAGTAAAAAACGGGGGGTCATTGTTGATGATGGCTTTTATGGCAGGTGATTTTTTAAACTCTTTTGCCAGAAACGGACGGACCTTGTCCCGATTCCAGCCGTTGGGATGAACAAAATCATTATACAGCGAAAGATCCCCACGGTAAAATTCAACCGTATCAAGCTTTCCGGAATCTTCGCTATAGGCCGGCAGATTAAATACGGCCAGGTTCAAAAAATCAATGGCATGGGCATGGGCCAGTGTAAAATCGAGTGTTTTTGCGGCACTCTTTCGAGTTTCGGCCGGTGTGCCAAATAACAGATATACGTATGCGGCGATACCGGCCTTTTTGAGGTTTTTCAAGGTTTGTGACACTATGTTCAAATTAATTCCCTTTTCAAGGGCATCCAGCACCGCCTGATCTCCGGACTCCACCCCCAGCTTGAGCATCACGCACCCCGACAATTTAAGCCCCCTTACAAAATCCGGATCTGCCAGGTGGTCGGTTATTCTGACAAAACCATACCATGGCGCGTTGGGCGGATATTTGATTACATATTTTAAAAATTTCGGAGAAAGCGCATTATCTGTAAAATGGATAAGAGTTGGATTTTCTTTGCTTATCAATTGCGCAATATCCTGGCCGACAAACTCAATTCCAAGGGGCTGATAACTGCCGTGTTCTGATTTTTCCGGACAAAATGCGCATTTTTGCCAGTAACATCCCCTGGCGGTGCTGTAGGGAACAACCGGTCCGGGAGAAAGATAGCGCCCCATATCAAACACCGAATAATCATAGCCTGCACAGCCGGATAGATCTCTTTTTCCAGCCCCGCAAATCTTCAGCAGGACATCCTCGCCAGGACCGCTTACCAAATCATCAATCAGGCCGACAAACGGATTATTAAACCCCGGAATATTCATCCACGAGGTAATCAAACCGCCGCCGAAAACGATTCGTATCCCGGAAAAACGTTTTCTGATAAAACCGGCCATGGCAAACGCACAAAGTGCCTGGCTCATAAAATTTACTGAAAAACCAACAATTTCAGGTTCTTTTACAGTAAAATATGCTGTCAGCCTTTTCCTGAAGCTTGAAAAAAACGGATCTTTATCGAACTGTTCGGCGGCTTTAAGCAAATCTTCACTGCGAACCGGCGAAAGCCTTGAGGAGGTATAATTGGAAAGAGATAAATTGACATCAGCAACGCAACCGGCAACCTGGAGAACCCGGTTGATGTCCATCACCGCCCGCTTGTAACGATCAATGCCGGTATATAACTCCTTTGACCTCAAAGCCCGGAGGTTTTTTTCAATATTTCCGAATGCCCTTTTGGACCAGGTATCATTTGCCGGCACCGGGTGATCCAACAGGTCTGAAAATCCATCCAGATTCGCATCATATATCCGACAGTCAATACCGGCGTATTTCAGCGCGCCTGCCAGCTTGGCGATACCCGACGGCGGTTCACACGGCTTGGCAATCGGCGGATGAATTAAAAGTATCGATTTTTTTTTATCTGACACTCTTTTTATGCTCTATATCCGGTTAAATTCATATACTCCTCAAATCGCTCGATTATTTGAGCCTCCACCATCCCAAAATCCGTGACACTGTATTTGTGGCTGCCATGTTTGTGCTGCTTGTTTGCCCGGATAAATGCCTTCATTTTTTTCTCAGTCTCAGGTTGCAACCCGATTCCGGATTTAGCATAAAACTTTTTAACAACGTTTAAAGGATCCGACAGGATTTCCTCATACATAATATCATGGACATCAACGCCATTATATTTTCTGGAAAACAGATTTCGATCCATTTCTTCTGCAAGAAAATCCAAATTGCATTCAATGGTTTTCCTGATATCAAGGCGTTTGACAACATTGCAGTGTGCACTGTAAACGAGACTGTTGACACTGTTACATACATCCACCGGGTGACGATGAGTTTGAATCAGCATGGCGTCCGGAATAAGACGTTTAATTTCATTTATTGAACCCGTATGTGCAGGCGCTTTCAACGTCAGACGTTTGCCCGGTGTCGTTGACTGATAGATTTTTAACAACTGAAAATACTCGTCATAGCTTTTCAGCCGGTCCGCCTGAACACACCATTTCACATAGGCGTAAAGAGGTGCCAGCATATAATACACGCCGCTTTGAAATGTTGTGGCCAGCATTACGATACATTCTTCATATTCATTGTCTCGCACCACATGGATATGGTCAAACTGCTTTGAAAGATGCCGGTAGGTGTTATATTCAATCTTTGCCAGCAGTTTGCGATAATCTTTTCCTTCAAGCGGTGGAATGGGACGGATGAGCTCCCAAAAATAAAGCCCCCGATTTTGCGGATCCTGAGCCAGCAATCGATGCAAAAACGTTGTTCCGGTTCTTGGCAGCCCCAGTATAATAATCGGCGGATTAATGTTTTTCATAAAAACTTCGGGTCGCTGTTTTTTATATTCCGAAAATTTCAGACGGTTTTCCAGACTTCTTTCAATGGCAGCCCGCTGCAGTATTTTTCCAAGAAACGTTAAATGCGGATCTTTTTTCACGGAATCGATTAACTGCCTTAATCCTTCTTTAAAATATGAATCGCCATAATCTTTAAGCGAAAGTCGATGGGAAATTTTATCCAGCAATTCTTTTTCATCCAGGCGAACCATTGGCTCCAACTGATTCTTAAATTTGTCGCCCAATCGATTGATTAAACGCGCCAATCCGGGCATGGCCTGATGGTCTGGCAACATTGCTTTCTCCTCAGATTAATTATAATGGAATTTAAACCAAACGTTTCCGCATCGAACCCGGCATAAACAGGATTCAATCTCCCAACCCCATGGATTCAAATAGCATCCTTAACACTTTTTGAGATCTGATGGCAAGAATATATGGGGATTTTACACTGACTTGATTCTATGATAGGAATTTAAAAATGGAGCATTAAGCTGATCTCTATAGTTAATATTTTTTTTGAATGCATGCCACGCATAATTGGAAACTATCGTTATGAATATCCAAACTGAATCGTCGGGTGAAAGCAGCCCGCTTGAAAAAAAATTCCAGCGCTTTGGAACAGAGTGCATTGACGCCTATCCAAAATTAAATCAATTATCCAGTTTACCGGATGATATCTGGCAAAAAATGGCCGACCAGCGGCTTTTTGGCATCGGCATCGGCACTGAATTCAACGGACACGGCGGGTCCTCCCGATCATTGGTGAATGCCGGCAAAACGCTTGTGGAACATGGCGGAAATTTGGGGATTGCCCTCTCCTGGATGATCCATGAAATGGTGGCCCGATGGTTTTTTTTATCATTTGGTACGGATGCGCAGAAAAAGACCTATCTGCCGCTGCTGGCAGCCGGAGAAAAAACGGCGTGCCTTGCGGTTTCCGAGCCCAAGGTCGGCGCCCATCCAAAACATATTAAAACCAGCGGGGAAAAATTTTCTAAAGGCTTTCGCTTAAACGGAGAAAAAACTTATCTTACCAACGGCCCCATTGCGGATCTTTTCATCGTGATCGCAGTAACCGGTCAACAATCCGGCAAAAAACAGTTTACCGCGTTTATTGTTCCCAAGGACAGCCCCGGCCTGAAAGTTACTGATCCGATCGATTTTCCTTTTTTACGCCCCTGTCCCCACGGCGGGATTCTGTTAAAAGACTGTATGGTAAAACCCGAACAGGTGCTTGGAAATCCCGGAGAAGCATATGATAAAATGGTGCTTCCCTTCAGAACGATTGAAGACACCATGATGATGGGACCTTTAACCGGCGGGCTGAAATTTCTGTTCAGCCGGCTTATGCATCAATTAAACCAAAAAGATATTATTCCGGATGATTTACTCATTACGGAAACAGCTCAATTAAAATGCACCTTGGATGCGTTGGCCGCAATTTCTGCTGCTGCTGCCATAGAACTTGACGAAAATATTGGCGGTGAAATGCTGTTATCCCTGGGATTGTTTTTTAGAACGCAGACCATCGGGTTTCTGAAAAAGATTGAACAGATGATTGAAAAAACCGGCATCGAACCGGAGAACCGGCTCACATATATGTTGAGCGATCTTTTCGCAATGATCCGAATTGCAGAAAATGTTTCAAAAATTAAACTCGCAAAGCTCGGTCTTTCGCTTTTTGCAAACCACCTGAAGACGTAATTCTTTACTTCGATGGCTGAATAACGAAGTTACAGACCTGCTCAGCCCTCGGGATCAGGTGCGGCCCCCGCTCCAGCGGAGCTTCGCTTTCAAAATATCAAAATAATTCTGATCCGGAAAAGTCATGATTTTAACGGGATGCGGGCTCTTTGAAATAAGGATTGTGTCCTTATCACTAATTTCAATAACTTTTTGACCGTCAAATGTTATAAAAATATCAGTCGTTTTTTCAACCAGCCGGATTTTAATTCGAACCGTATTGGGCAGGATCATGCACCGGTTGGTTAATGTAAACGGGCAGATCGGGTTAATGATAATGCCCTGTACTTCCGGATGGATAACAGGCCCCCCGGCCGCCAGTGAATAAGCCGTGGAACCGGTCGGGGACGCGACAATCAGTCCGTCACTCCGGTAGGTCGTCAGGTAATGATCGTTGATATAGGTTTCAATATCAGCCAGCCGGGCCAGTGCCCCTTTATTGATCACCACATCATTTAAAACGGTTTCTGTGGCAATTTCCTTTCCTTCGCGAATAACTTCCACCAGCAGACGGGACCGTTCTTGAATGACATAATCATTTTCCAGTACCCGCCGGGCAGCGGAAAAAAGGTTTTTCCCCGCAGTGACTGCCAGAAATCCGACTTCGCCAAACTTGGCACCGATCAACGGGATATTATGTTGCCCGACCCATCGGGAGGCGCTTAAAAAAGTTCCGTCTCCCCCCAAAACAAAAACACAAAATAATCCTTCCGGAGCAGACTGATTGACGATATTATTTTTACTCCCCGAATTATCGGGAAAATAACTCTGAGCCCGGATCACTGAAATATTTTTTGAATTAAGCCACTTTTCCAGCGCATCCGCTTTTCTGAGAGCTTCCTCATCCTGCTTTACATATAAGCCGATACTTTTCACACTCCGGATTCCTTTTCCGCATCATTATTGATATTGCTAATATTTGGTGAACTCAAAAAAAATACAATTTACCACGGAGAACACTTAGAGCATAGCGTCTTGTCAACTTCCCGAATTACACATAAAACAGTGGGCAAGATTCCAATTCCGACAAATGGGACATGTCAATTGCCGAGTAAAAAATCCTGGCCTGCCTGATAGGAATATTTCCGCTTACAGCGTTGTTAAGCACTATCGCATCTCGTTTTACGAAGCCATTTTAAAAAGTTTATCTTTTCGATTTGCAATCAGCAAGTATTTTCAATAACCAAATCAACGATTAAATCCAATCTTGCCTTTTGACCTGTTAGCAACAAATAGATTTGTCCTTGAAAAATGATTGAATATCAGTAGAATAGAAAAACTTTATTCCTGACGTATCAATCATTGATTTTCTGTCAATACAAAATAATGCAAGGGATTCACTTAATGAAGCGCGAACAATGGGGCAGTCGAAGCGGCTTTATATTATCAGCGGTAGGATCTGCGATCGGTCTCGGAAACATCTGGCGATTTCCATATATGGCTTATGACAACGGCGGAGGTGCTTTTCTCATCCCTTATTTTTTTGCCCTGCTGACTGCCGGAATTCCGATTTTGATATTAGAATTCGGTATTGGTCATAAAATGAAAGGATCAGCCCCCTTAACGTTTGCCAGCTTAAATAAACGATGGGAGTGGCTTGGCTGGTGGCAGCTGGCCATCAGTTTTGTCATCTCTGTTTACTATGTTGTCATCATCGGCTGGGCCTTTAATTACATCTGGTTTTCCCTGTCACAATCCTGGGGCGCCGATACGATTGCTTTTTTTACGGAAAACTTTCTCGGGCTGACCGGATCGCCGTTTGATTTCGACGGAATCCGGGCGCCGATTGTATTCACCGTGCTGATTGTATGGACAATCAACTTTATTGTCCTGTACAGCGGTGTCAAAAAAGGCATTGAAGTTTCGAATAAAATTTTTATGCCCATTCTCATTATTATCCTGCTGATCCTGCTTATCAGAAGCGTTACCCTGCCCGGTGCGTCAAAAGGCCTGGAGCTGTTATTCAAACCCGATTTCTCAAGAATCCTGGATGCCGGGGTATGGGTCGCCGCCTACGGCCAGATCTTTTTTTCGCTGAGCATTGCTTTCGGAATTATGATATGTTATTCAAGTTACTTACCGGACAAATCAGACATTGTTAACAATGCATTTATCACCGGTTTTTTAAATTGCGGATTCAGCCTGCTTTCAGGAATAACCGTCTTCGGCATCATCGGTTTTATGATGCACCAGTCCGGAGGAGAGCTACCGGCCAAACTATCCGGCGTTTTTCTGGCTTTTGCAACATTACCCGAAGCAGTAAACCAGCTTCCATTCATGCAAACCTTTGTGGGAGTTCTGTTTTTCATCTCCATTGTCTGCGCCGGTATGTCATCTGAAATATCCATCAGTGAAACAGTTGTGTCCGGTATTATGGACAAATTTAACCTGAGCAGAAAAAAAGTGGTCACCGGCTACTGTTTGACAGCCGGTTTATTGAGCCTTATTTTCACGACCGGCAGCGGACTTTTAATCTTAGACATTGTTGATCATTTTATTAACAATTTTAATATTGTTTTTGCCGGGTTAATTGAAGTGATTCTGCTCGGATGGTTTTTTAATCTCAACAGCGTTAAAGATCATATCCATCCGATTTCAGATTTCAACGTCGGGGCCTGGTGGAATTTCTGCATTAAAATACTGACGCCCATCGTCTTAGGCATTACTGCCGTTCAAAACTTTATCGGCGACATTAAAACGCCCTATGGAGACTACTCATTCGCAGCTCTTGCCGGTCTCGGATGGGGGGTATGGGTTTCTGCGATTGTTTTAAGCTTGATTTTGTCGTTGATTAAATGGAAAAAGCCGCTTAAAATTGATCATTAATGCCTGAAGAAAAGGAGGTTATTTTGACGTTTGGCGCTATTTTAATGATGATGTTCGGCATCTCCCTGACCTGGGGAGGCGCAAGCGTTTGTATCGCAATCGCCATCAAGAAAAGGAATATCTGATATATTTTATGGGCTGAATTTTCTTGACATGCCATAAATATTAATAGAAAATCAGCAAGTTCTTTTGATCGTGATATTATCATATAATGGAAGTTCTATTGATTTAAAAACGGAGCCCCCATGTATACAAAAAAAATCTTTTCCGCATTCCTGTCGATCTCATTCACAATTATTTTTTTTACAGGAACCGGTCTGTGCGAATTACAATCTTTAAATGACGATGAATTATCCGGCGTTTATGCAAAAGCCGGATTTACCGATTTTGCCATCAACGATTTGGGCGGCGGTATTTCGGAAACATATGCCTGGTTTAATATCAACACCTATCAATATACTGAAATCGAATCATTAAAGCTTGGATATCATGACGAATATAACTACAAAGATCCAACACCCGGGTTTGCTTGGGATGAGGACTGGGAAAATGTCGTAATCGGGACAGACTTTGAAGACCCCAGTACAGACTTTCGCACTGAAGGGATGTATTTTTCAGCTGAATTCGAAAATATTGACGACCCGGCAACCCGCCAACTGAAATCCATCACGTGGGGAGCTGATGATGTCTATGGAGATCTGACAGCTGATTTTAACAGTTTCAGCGGCACCATCGATAATTCCGACAATAACACACCGGAATATAACGGGCATGCGCTAAATCTCGGAACTCAGACGATTACTGCCGGTGACTTAAACAGCGACGGTGATGCCTCGGAATTTTCCATTACTCTCTCGCTGGACGGTTTTCAGAAAGGTTACTGGGTCACATTTACAGAGGCTACTGTCGCCCCATAACAAATCATTATCTGCTAACTATCAATTCCCAATTGGCCGGAAGTCACACTCATCGTGGTTTCCGGCTTTTTTATTTATATTTTTAAAAATCTTAAAACGACAAAATCACAGGAGTGCTGACGATGGAAAATGAAAAACTCATCAATATGCTCAACAGGGACCTGACAGATGAACACGCCGCCATTATCCGTTATCTGATTCACAGCTATCTTGAAGGAGAAGACTCTGCCTTAGGCGCCGGCCTGCTGTCTCGCGCCAGGGAAGAAATGTGGCACATGCACTGGCTGGGAATGATCATCGGAAAGCTGGGCGGCGAACCGGATTTAACCCCGGCTCCCTACCCCTATGATCCGACAAACCGGAAAACCATATTCAAATCCTATGTGGCGTATGAAAAAAAATTAATCCCCCACTACATGAAAGAAGCGGATTTAATGGATGACCCACATATTAAACGGGTGCTTCAACGGGAAGCCTGGGAATCGGAAATGCATGCAAAAAAATTCCAGAAAATTCATGACAAACTGACACAGCAGCAGGCCCAAAGCCTTCCGGGCGATGAAAATGAACTGCCGGAAAGCTTTGTTGAAAAAATTCAAACAATTGTGGAAGCAAAATATACCCAGATGCTCCAGGCCATCCGGGATGCGTGGGTTTTTCAAGGCAACGGACTTTCCGGCTGGCAAATCATTGACTTTTCATTCACCAAGATGAAACAGCTGGCCCATATTGCCGAAGAAGTCGCTGAAAACGGGTTGGAACCCCGTTTAATAAAAGGTAACATTTCCACTTCCGCTTCAATCGGCGTGGCTCTTAAAAACAGCCTGGAAAGTGTTCAGGCAACCCGTGATCTTCATGAAAATATTCAAAATGACCCGGAAGCTCAAAAACACTCTGGCCTGATAGCCAATCTGGATCTATCGATAAAGCAGGAAACTTATGAAGCTGAAGAAATCAAAGACTGGCTGAAATAAAAAGAACTCGACATAAAATCCGATTTGAATGAAAAATTAAAATGATAAAGCGATTGCCGCTGCCCCTGCGGCAACCGCAATCAAACGATATTCCTTTGGCTGAATCCGGTTAAATGCCCTTGAAGTCCCTTGACTTTACTGCATGATTATTTTAAAAATTTTTGCCAGAATCAAAAAAATTTATTTATCATTGATAATTGATACGCACAAAAAAAGGAACACACGAGAAAAATTATAAAAGGAGATATAGAATTATGGCGCAATTGATTGCAGATCGCAGAGATGTGGACTTTGTACTCCATGAGCAGCTGGAAGTGGCGAAATTATCAAAAAATGAACGATTCCGTGACTTTACCAAAAAAACAGTCGACATGATCGTTTCAGAAGCCCGGATGCTGGCAATAAAAGAAATTCTGCCCACCCAGCAGCTCAGTGATGAAGGCTGTATATTCGACAATGGCGAAGTCAGAGTCCCGGAAGAATATCACCGGGTTTTCAAGCTGTTTAATGAAGGAGAATGGCCCGGCATGGTTGATGACCCGGATTGGGGCGGTCAGGGCATGCCAAAAACCATATCGCTTGCAGCCAATGAATATTTTTACGGTGCCAACCCTGCATTCATGCTATATTACGGCCTGACTCACGGGGCGGGAAAAATGATTGAAACCATCGGCACGGAAAAACAAAAAAAGACATATCTGGAAAAAATATATACCGGCGAATGGTCCGGGACCATGCTGCTCACGGAACCCACCGCAGGTTCCGATGTCGGGGCACTGGAATCCACGGCCAAAAAAAATGATGACGGCACCTATTCGATTACCGGATCAAAGATCTTCATCTCCGGCGGTGAACATAATATGGTGGGCAATATAGTTCACCCGTGCCTTGCCCGAATTGAAGGTGCACCTGCAGGAACCGCCGGGATCTCCCTTTTTCTTGTACCCAAATACCGGGTCAATGATGACGGCAGCCTGGGTGAATTCAATGATGTGGTTTGCACGGGGATTGAAGAAAAAATGGGGCTTCACGGTAACTGTACATGCTCGCTGACCCTTGGCGGCAAAGGCAATTGCGTCGGTGAACTGATCGGGGAAGAGAACAAAGGCATGCGTGCCATGTTTCTGATGATGAACGAAGCCCGCCAGCTGGTCGGACTTCAGGGATTTGCCGTTTCAACAGCTTCATATATATATGCTTTAAACTATGCCAGGGAAAGAATTCAGAGCAAGCATCTGACTGCCGGAAAGGATCCTGATGCCAAGGATGTAGCCATTATTGAACATCCGGATGTCCGTCGCCAGCTGATGAACATGAAAGCCTATGTTGACGGCATGAGGAGCCTCATCTATTACGGCGGGTATGTTCAGGATCTGGAAGACCTCGCCACGGATCCGGCGGAAAAAGAAAGGCTTGAAGACCTGACCGCCATTCTGACTCCCATCATCAAGGGATATATTACCGACAAAGCACTTGAAGTGACCAGCCACGGTGTTCAGATCTACGGCGGTTATGGATATATTAAAGAATACCCGGTTGAACAGTTAATGCGGGACTGCCGGATCTTCATGATCTATGAAGGGACCAACGGCATCCAGTCCATGGATCTTCTGGGGCGTAAACTGGGAATGAAAAAGGGCAAACCGTTTATTGACTTTCTGGGACTGATGCAGGCAACCCTGACCGACGCAAAAGAGATACCCGCGTTAAACAAGCTCACAGAAAATTTTGAGGCTGCGCTCAACCGTTTAAGCGAAACTGCCCTGTATCTTGCTAAAACCGCCATGTCGGATAATATCTTAAATGCATTTGCATTTTCCCATCCGTTTCTCGAAGTGACCGGTGATGTCAGCTTTGCCTGGATGCATCTCTGGAGATCCACCATTGCCATGGGTAAACTCATCAAACTTGCCGGCAGCGATGATCCGGCGGAAATCCGGGCCAAGGCGGAAAAAAACAAGGATGCGGCCTTCTACTATGGTCAGATTAAAACCGCAGAATTTTTCATCCGATCCATTCTTCCCATCACCATGGGCAAATTCAACGCAATCGGCGAAACCAACGGCGCGGCAATTGAAATGCTGGACAATTCATTTGCCGTGTAACTGACGGCCCGTTTCATCTTTTCATCTTTATTCATCAATAGGGGTAATGCCGAATTCAATTCGGCATTACCTTTAAGGAATGCATGTTAAGTATTCGCAAAATCAGTGCTGCCGGCCTCACCTACCGTCACTATGCCCGTTACCGCCAAATCATTACCATTTTATTCAAATACGGTTTTGAAGATATTCTGGGTGCTTTTAAAATCGACAAGTACATTGACGCTGGCCTGAAACTGATCTCACGGAAACGACGGGATTTGATAGATAGCTATTCCCGCCCCCAACGCGTTCGAATGGCATTTGAAGATCTCGGGCCCGCATTTATAAAACTGGGCCAAGCCCTGTCCATGCGCCCTGATTTTGTCTCCGTCAAATTTATTAATGAACTTTCTAAACTTCAGGACATGGTGCCGCCATGTGATTTTCCTGAAATAAAAGCAACCATTGAATCTGAATTTAACTTAGGGATAAATGAAATATTTGATTTTTTTGATACAACGCCCATCGCATCCGCGTCCATCGGCCAGGTGTACAAAGCCCGGTTAAAAGACGGCCGCGAGGTGGCGGTCAAAGTCCAGCGCCCTGGCCTGGACAATCTGGTCGCAACTGACTTAGGGATTATGTATCATCTGGCATCTGTTATTGAAAATAATATAACGGAAATATCATTTCTCCGACCAATCAAAATTGTAGAAGAATTTAGCCGAATTATTGCCAAGGAACTTGATTATAATATTGAAGCCAGTCACCTGGAACGGTTTGCACAAAATTTCACGGACGACCCCACCATCCATATTCCCGAGGTTTATCGGGCACTGACCGCAAAACGCGTGCTGACAATGGAATACCTGAACGGCACCAAGGTTTCGGACATCGCCCGCCTGGACAAGGCAGGGGTTGATAAAAAACGGATTACCGGCTGCGGCGCCAACCTTCTGCTAAAACAAATTTTTGATCATGGGTTTTTCCATTCAGACCCTCACTCGGGAAATATCTTTATTCTTGAAAACAACGTCATCGGCATGCTGGATTTCGGCCAGGTCGGTGCGGTGGATCAGCAGTCACGGGAAGACTTCGTTGATTTAATCGACAGTGTCGTTCATCAAAATTCATTCAAAGCAACACGTCAGCTCCTTAAAATCACTTTTTGGGATAAAAAACCGGACACCCGGCGCCTGGAAAAGGAGATCGCTGATTTTATAGGAAACCATTTACATAAAACATTAAAAGACCTGAATATCGGCCTTTTACTTCAGGATCTGCTTAATATCGTTTCCCGTTATAAACTGAGAATTCCGCCGGATATTTTTTTAATGATGAAAGCATTAGGGACCATTGAAGGGATTGCCCGGCAGCTTGATCCGGATTTCGACATGATTGAGCAGGCCACACCGTTTATTAAACAAATCAAAATTGAACGCGTACATCCCCAGCGGCTGAGCGATGACATCCAAACGCTGACCGGAGAATTTATTCAATTCTTCAAACAATTCCCCACGGACATGATAGAAATATCCCGCCTGATCAGGGACCACAAACTCTCCTTAAAAATAGACAACAGCAGCCTGGAAACAATTCAGTCAACAAATAATAAATCCGGGAATCGAATTGCCTTTTCAATTATCATCGCCGCTTTAATCATCGGGTCCGCAATGGTCATCACAGCCGAAACACCGCCTTTTATTTTTGGTATGTCCTTTTTCGGATTTTCCGGCATTGCCATATCCGCAGTTATGGGTCTGTGGCTTTTTTTAGCCATTATCAGAAACGGACGATTATAAATCAGGGAATTCGGCTGAAGGTGGCAGGTGGAAGGGAGTATATTTTTTTGTCCTTCTGATTTTTTCTCGCTTGACATATATGTTGTATTTTTAATATATATACCTACTAAATGTATGATATCTAATTAATCCTTAAATTTTCTAAAATCGACAAAATGAATCATAACGAGGATCCACCGGTCAAATTAAAAGGCGTTGGCGACAGTCTCTGGGTTGCCGTGAACCCTTCCCTGCCGATTGAACAGTTAAAAAAAGAATTAATCAAGCCTTTTGAACGTCTCAAGCACCTGGCAATTAACGCCAGGGTCATTATTGATACAGGCAAGGATGATCAGGAAAATAATGACCAATTAATCGAGACCCTGGGCAGCTATTTAAAAGCAGAATTTCAGGTCGGCCATGTCACCAAGCCCACTCCCCCGAAGCGATCGGTGAATAGAAACAGAATCCGGCAGCAGGATATGGGAAATGCCTGGCACCACTACAGAAATGATGGCTTGCTGATTGCCGGGCGTGTTCGATCCGGCCAGAAAATCCAGGCTAAAAAACATCTCATCATTCTTGGTGATTTAAATCCCGGCGCTGAAGTTATCGCCGGCGGGGATATTATTATCCTGGGATGCCTTCAGGGCAAAGCATCGGCCGGGCAGCCGGACAATGAAAATGCCATCATCATGGCACTGGAATTCAAGCCCACCCAGATTCAGATCGGCGGATTTGTCGCAGCCGGAATTGCCGATTCATCCGGCAACCAACCGGAGTTCGCATCCGTGGAAGATAACGCCATCGTCGTCGATGATTATGTAAAAGGAAATCCGTTCAGGCGGTTAGCATGGCCGGAGGTTCGATAACAATCGAACCTTCTGTTAATTTTTAAACAGCAATTTTTGAACCAAAGAGGTGAAGTGTGGACGGAAAAGTCATAGTGGTAACTTCAGGAAAAGGCGGCGTTGGTAAAACAACCATATCCGCCTCACTCGGTGCAGCTCTTGCAATGCAGGGAAAACGCGTCGCTGTTGTTGACATGGATATCGGTCTCAGGAACCTGGATGTGGTCATGGGACTTGAAAACCGGATTGTCTTTAATATTGTCGATATTATCAAAGGCAAATGCAAAATAAAACAGGCGGCAATCAAGGATCGGCGAATAGATAATCTTTACCTTATTCCCGCATCACAGAGTGATGACAAAGATACCATCAAACCGGAGAACATGATCTGGCTGACCAACAAACTCCGAAAAGAATTTGACGTCACCCTTCTCGACTGTCCGGCAGGAATCGAACAGGGCTTTAAAAATTCCATCGCCGCTGCCGACGAAGCAGTGGTAGTCTGCACACCGGAAGTGTCTGCCGTCAGGGATGCGGACAGAATTATCGGCCTGCTCTATGCCCAGTCCATCACACCGAAGCTGATTGTTAACCGGATTGTTCCCAAAATGGTCGAAAGCGGTGATATGCTGAGCCATGAAGACGTTGTTGAGGTTCTTTCGATTGATCTGATCGGACTGATTGAGATGGATGACCGGGTCGTTGTGGCCACCAATACCGGGACCCCTTTGATTTTACAGGAAGATTCAAAAGCCGGAATGGCCATGCAACGTATTGCCTTGCGCCTTGACGGCCATCCGGACCTGCCCATTGAAAACCCTATGATTCAAAAAAGTTTCTGGAAAAAACTCGGTTCAAAATTCAGCCGAAAAAATTAAGGATCCCCAATGAAATTCAATACACTGCTGAAAAAATTAATGAATAAAGGTGACAGCAAGGATATTGCCAAAAAACGGCTTAAATTTGCACTGCTGACGGATAAACTGGAAATTAAAACAGATACACTGGGAAATCTTCAAAAAGACCTGGTGGAAGTGATCTCCCGATACTTTGAAATTGATAAGGAATCAATCAAAATTGATATTCAGCGCTCAGAAGAAAGCTCCGCACTGATTTTCAATACGCCCATTATTGCGGCTCACAGGCAGCGAGGAATTCCGGCGGCATAATAAGGACCGGCAGGCTTTTATAAATATTCGGCGTATTCGGTTTGAATGAATTGATAGATATCTTCGCCAACACAAAGCCCGAGATCAATAAATTGGGGTCCGTACTTCCGACCGGTGGGGGTACGGAACGTATCCTTGATTTTTTCCAAAAAAGAGATTCCCCGCGGGTATAAATTCATAAATTTTTTGATGGGGATATTGGCATAAGACACCATTTCCCATACCGTATGGGTAAAATTTTCAGTTCCCCACCGGAATTTATCCGCATCATAGAGACAGTCTGAAAGGAGTTCTCCCGCCGGGGTTCGGCACACCTTGATGTCCCCAAAAGCTTCATGATTCTCGATTGCCAGACAGATATCGGTAACATCCTCTTTGGGAAAAAGATACTGCCCAAGCACTTTTTCTGAAAAAACAGCCCCTTCTTTTGCATGGTTTTTATATTTTCGCCGGATATCATGCAAAAGCCCGGCACACTGGGCCATGCGCACCCGATGATTTAATTCGCTGCCGAATAACTCTTTGCCGGTTCCGGCGCCTTCTAATTTCTGCCCTTCGATAATTGCCAGGGTTCCGGCATCATGGGCCACTTTCCGGACATGATCCAGCCCATGTCCGAAATCATCTTCGATATTTTCAACAACATAATCGTATAATGCACAAACCACCGCATCAGTTGAAAAAAATTGCAGGGAAAAATCGACCTGGTCCGGATAATCCTGGTAAAAATCCGCATCCGGGTATTGTTCCGCGATCTTTATCGCCTGCTTGTGAATTTTCATATAAAGTGAATTCATGTTAATATTCTCACCATATCTTTAACACGCAGTTTAACGGCAAATTCCGGCCTCCGGAAACCACCCTTTGATTCAATGTGAATGGTTTCGTAAAACTTTTCATGGTGTTTTTCCACCTCTGCATGAGAAAATAACTTGTCAATTATATTAAAATGTTATGGACGAGTTATTTGGAAGGCCGAATTTGATCTTTGACCGGATCATCCGATATTAAACAGTTGTGCGGCATTTTCACCGCAAATCATTTTCTTCTCATCTTCGGACAGTTTTGCGGTTTCCATTTCCTTATAATATCTTGCCGGTTTGATCAGCGGATAATCGGTTCCCAGCAGTATTTTATCCGTACCGGCCATTGATATTGCCGCCTGGTATATCTCCGGTGAATACAGATACGGGGATGCGGCCGTATCATAATAAATATTTTTCAGCGTCTCTTTGACTTCTTTTTTAAGCATTGTATAGAAAAAAATTCCGCCGCCCCAATGGGCCAGGATGATCTTGTTGTCCGGGAATTTTTTTGCCAGATTATAAATTTGAGCCAGCGTATTGGGTGTTTTTCCCGGATACTGGTGACCGACCGGTTCATTGGTATGTATCATGACCGGTACATTTTTTCCCCGGCACAACGCCATGACCGGTTCAAGCATTTTAAGTGCTTCTGACTCGATTCCGGACTGATAAAATGCCAGTTCTCCGACGCCGGAAAGTCCGGCATCAAGACATCTTTCAACCTCTTTTACCGCCCCGGGGCTGTACATATCCACACAGCACAAGCCGATCAAGCGATCCGGAAATTGATTGACCGACGCGATGACATCATCATTATTTTGCTGATAAAACGCCTCCTTTTTCCAGGGAAAGCCGAATGTTATCGATTTATCTACGCCGCTCTCATCCATGGTTTGGATCAGTTCTCTGGCCGTGATCAATCTGGATTTCGGGGAATCATATAACAGCTGAAACGGTTCTTCTCCTTTAAAATAATTTTCACGATGTTCGCAGACATCTTTCGGGAATATATGGGTATGCACATCAACAATCATTTTCTGCCTCCATTTACGCGCATATTGCGACAATAGCTTTTAACTTGACTGGTTCAATCGGTATACTCTATATTTATTAAAAATATATTTTTGTAAATAGTATTATAATGCGTCTCTTACATGAAAACAAACCCTCAATAAGGATTTGACAAATGAGCATGGGAACCTTATTCACGCACTTTGAAGAGCCGGGAAAAATAAACACCCAGCAAACACTTGAATTCGCCTATGATCGTGGAAAAGAATTGGGGTTAAACGAAGTGGTCGTTGCGTCAACCACCGGGGAAACAGCTTATAAGGCGATGGAAATATTTAAAGGATTTAAAGTTACGGCGGTCACATATCATTGCGGCTTTAAAGAACCTTTTAAAAAAACCATGAAGGATGATGTTCAAAAAGACCTGGAAGTTGAGGGTGTCAGAGTTGTCCAGGCCACCCATGCCCTTTCCGGCGTTGAGCGATCCATTGCAAAAAAATACACCGGGAGCTACCCGGTTCTGCTGATTGCCGATACATTAAGACTCTTTGGTCACGGGACCAAAGTCGCGGTTGAAATTTCAATTATGGCTGCTGATGCCGGTGCATTGACCGGCAATGATATTATCGCCATCGGCGGAACAGCCAGGGGTGCGGATACCGCTTTAATCGTCAAGCCCGCCCACCAGTCCAATCTTTTTGACCTTCGCATCAAGGAAATTATCTGCAAACCCAGAACATTTTAATCGGAAACCGCTAATTTTTCCAATTTCCGTTTTATAATTGGGTTGGGCCTAAATTTTAATCCTCAAAATACTCAATGTATTCAGATTTTTAAATCAGAGTTAAAATTTGGTCGCCCGCCTTGAACTTGAAAAAATTTTCTGGTTTTCGCTCAAGAATTAAATACTTACTTGAATTGTTACATAGAAAAATAATTAAATGAATCCCATAATTGAGCGTCACGTGGTCCTCATCGCCCCGGAAATACACTGGAATACAGGAAATATCGGGCGAAGCTGCATCGGCACCGACGCATATCTGCACCTGATTAAACCACTGGGTTTTTCCATAAACAGCCGGGAAGTAAAGCGGGCCGGACTGGATTACTGGCCCATGGTCAAGCTTTGCGTGTGGGATAACTTTGAAGCCTTTTACACGTCCAATCATGTTGAGATAAATGAAGTGGCCCTGTTTACAAAAACCGGGAAAAATTCGATCTGGCGTCTCCCCCGACAACAAAGACTTTTTTTAATTTTTGGATCTGAAACCAAAGGGATTCCCGAAAACATCAGAAAACAGTTTAAAGAGGAATCCACCTATCATATCCCCATCCGTAATACGATCAGAAGCCTGAATCTTTCAACCTCGGTGGGCATCGCCCTGTATGAAAGCCTTCGGCCTTTTCCATCCTTTCACCAATATTAATCTCACGAGCCGGTGCAGCCCAGGAACTTCGTTATTCAACCATCAGAGTAAAGGACTACGTCTTTGCCGCTGAAATGCCTTGTTCCTGAAACGCTCCAACTCGTGAAAATCTCAAAACCAAAAGCAGCAGACAGATTTTAAACAACAAAACAGGCTTAAAAAGCCTGTTTTGTCTTAAATCACAAATTTTTGTTTACTGTTTCATAATCAGATGTTCCTAATTTTCTTTTTCAGATATCACCTTAATAAAGCATCCCAAATCACTGCCGGAATCACCGCCATCCGAGACCCCCATGGGCATGGGCGGGGAATCCCCGCTGGCGGTATCAGCATATGCCGGCGTGATCCGGTTAAATAGGCGCCCTATAATTTCTTTTCCTTTTATCGCAGCCAGTTCAAAAAGCCCGGCCTGAGATGAAACCGGAAAAACCAGTGCAATGTTTTTCTTTTTTGATTTGACCCATACCCCTTCATAGGGTTGTATCACAAAAACATCGGAATCGTCAGACACATAGCCATCCCCTTCCCACCGCCAGATGCGCTTGTCAATATATTCATTATTATCCGGCAGCATTGAAACCGGAACCGGGCCGTAAATGATGTTGCCGGAGTCATCGGCTTCAATGACTTCCACGTCAACCCATGAATAATAAGCACTATTGGGGCTGCCGATCATATTCCAGCCGTTTCCGCTCTCTTCATTATATAACAGATTTAATTGAAAATCCTGGTCAACACTGACAAAAACGCCCTCCATTGCCAGCTTCATACCGTACCTGGCAAGAATCCAGTAAGCCCGGCCGGGTTCAATTTCAAGATCCGGATATTGCGCATAGTCCCCGGTCATGGGATTATACGCCCCGATCTTAAAATCTTCCATCCCCGTGTCCGCCCCTGTCGGCGTATCCACAATATTTAAAAAGTCATAGTCCACTGGCCATTGAATAAATGACATCAGCCGGTAATCTTTCATGGTGAACCCGGGCGGGATTGCCGGAATATTCTCATCTGCCACTGCTTTGCCTGCAATAAAAGCTCCCCGGGCAGACCAGGTTGCAAGGCGGCTGCCCGCATCCACATAGCCCACCCGCCATTCATATTTAACTCCGTTTTCAAGGATATTTCCGGTCACATGTTCGGTTAAATCAGCCGATGAGGTGATATTGTAAAAGAAATTTGATTCACCTGCCCGACGGATCTGCCATCTTGATTCAATATGCGCATCTGATTCCGGGTCATAAAAATCACCCGCAGTTAGTGTCACTGCACCCTGATCAACAACTGCCTTCCCGACCGGGCTGATCAGCACAGGGGTATCCGGGGAATGATTGGCGGCAAAATTTGCCGTCACGCTCATATCTGATGTGACATTTTCCACTGTCAGGGAATTGTCCGTGGAATCCGCATCACCGCTCCAGCCGGTAAATTCATAACCGCCACCGGCTATTGCCGTTACCGGTGAACAGCTTTTCCCATATTCAATCACCTGCACTGTTTCGCCAGAGAGACTGCCGCCGTCTTCGGCATAAAAAACTACATTATAAATATTTATTTCAAAATTCGCGACAAGTTGCATACCTGCTGTTACATTTAAAAGCACCAGCGGATTTTCCATGCCGGTATAATCCCCGCTCCAGCCGGTAAAATAAAACCCGGTTTCCGGGACTGCGGTGATTGAGGTGGTGTCACCACCATGGACAACCTCCTGATCGACATTGCCGTCAAGGCTGCCGTTGGCCCCCGATATAACCGAAACATCATAGGTTTTGATCTCAAAATTGGCCGTGATATTCTTATCGGCGATGACGTTTGCAATGACCAGAGGATTGCCCATCCCCGTATAGTCCCCGCTCCAGCCGGTAAATTCATAACCGGTATCCGCTATCGCAGTCACCTCGGAACAGCCGCCACCGGAGAGAATCGATTGCACTGTATTTCCGGAAATACTGCCGCCGGGGCCCGCTGTAAAGCTTACTGTAAAAATTACCGGTTCAAAAATGGCCGTGATGGTTTTATCAGACGTCACATTGGTAATGGTCAATGGATTGGTGGTCCCGTTATATGAACCGCTCCAGCCGGTAAATTCATAACCGGTATCCGCCACTGCGGTCACCGATGTGCAGTTTCCGCCATCTAAAACAGTTTGACTGGCAGAACCGTTTATACTGCCGCCTGTTCCCGCAACAAACGTCACCGTATAGTAAATTTCGGCTAACTCGGATATGGCTTCATAACACCCGGAATCATAAGCGGTTCCCTGGGGGCGTGAAACCCCGTCAAGATCAATACCTAAAGGATGGGTCGGGCCCGAAGTCGGCACAGGAATAACGTCAATACAACCGGAGGTACTTTGCAGATGATAATCACCGGCAGTCTCGTCAACGTATTCCGGTGCCACACTGATGGCATTAGGACCTCCCGATCCGAACGCATAACTGGACGCATTACCCCAGACATTGTTAAAATCAATACTCGGCAGTCCATAACCGCCATCATTATTAATCCCGTATGCATCAAATTTAGAAATTATGTTGAACTCGATTCTGGGAGAAGCACTGCCATCTAACGCATAAATATAGATGCCATCGTTTGCGCCGCCATCGATAGTGTTGTGATAAATCGTCGGGGACACGTCTCCGCCGGCGCCATTCACTTGCAGGAAAATTCCATAGTCCATATTAGAATCCGGCCCGTCATAAATCAGATTGTTCCAGATTTCCGGATCAGCGTTTCCTGCGGGCTCACAAGACACCCTGATTCCCTGGGCATTATCAAACAAGATATTCCGCTTTACTTCGGCATCGGAATTCAACACCTCAATGCCGAACCCGTTACCCATATTATTATGCCCTGAAATCGTATTACCGATCACTTGGTTATCGGACCCGCCCCCGTCAATCTTAACCCCGATTTCCTGGATATAATCCGGATCATCCGAATAATAAATATGGTTGTTAAAGACAGCGGTATTGTCTGAAACCGTGCCGAAAACGTAAATACCGGCCCCGGATATCGTGTCTGTCCCGTTGTCGTAAATTTCACACCCATTCCGGACGATGTTGCCTGAACTATGAGTCGTTCCGCCATCGCCTTCAATCACAAGCCCGCTGTTTACATTGCCATGCAGGCTGCAGGTTTCAACAATACTGTTGACCGCGCCGCCCATGTGAATGCCGTTGGCCGGAAAATTTCTGACTTCAAGATTAAGAATAGTCACATTGGCCGCATCATGAACATCCAGCCCGTCAATCCAGGAGCCGGGGCCATCGACAGTACCGGTACCGTCGATGATGGTATTGCCGATCCCGCCACCCTGGATGGTCAAATTATCCTGGGTGATAAACAGCACCTCGTCCGGTTCACGCCCGCCGGAAATCTCCACCTGGTAGGTGCCGGCCAGCACCTGAAGCGTATATACGCCCGGGGCACCCATATTAATATGATGAATCGCCCGGTGCAAAGAATTCCAGGGGCCGGCTGACGTACCGAAACCCAGGACATCGGGGTTAGGATCTACCCAATACTCTCCGGGTGTTAATTCTGGATAAATACCAATACTTACGGGGTCCGTACCATAGAGATCTTCTTCCCCATCCGTATATCCATCCCCGTCCGAATCCGAATCACACGGATCGGTTCCATCGGTAATCTCAACACCGTCATCAATGCCGTCAAAATCCGAATCCGGATTATTCGGATCCGTGCACCCGGCGACTTCAATCGCGTCCGCCAGGCCGTCACCGTCCGTATCTGTTAAATCCTCGACATATTCATAACACCCCATATCCCAGGTACCGCCATTGTTGATCGCTGAAATATCCTGAGGACGGGAAATGCCATCCAGGTCCTCGGGGGCACTGGAGCCTGGAATGGTATCAATGCAGGGGGATGCGGCAGACAAATGATAATCGCTGCCGGCACTTACGTAGCCTGGGTTTTGCGCCGTATCTACCCCAATAATATCCCCTGTCCCCGGACTCCCGGTAAAACCTTGATAAGCCGCAGCCGCGGAACCATAATTATACACATTGTTATAAGCAACAGCCGGGCCGGCTGTTCCGAAAATATAGTCAATGCCGTTTGAGGCAGAATTACTGATAATATTATAAAAAATTTCCGGGGTCGCCGATGATGTCAGGTCATTGATTTCAATACCGTCTTCTGATGCTCCGTCAATGGTATTATGATGAATTTGCGAACTACTGATGATTTCCCCGCCGCTATTTGTCTCCATATAGATGCCATACTGCATCTGACCCGACCCGCTGTAAAAAAGATTGCTCCAGATGAGGGGTGCTGCAATACCCCCATTAGCGTCTATCCGGATTCCTTTATTGTTATCAGCAAACTTATTGATCTTAATCGCGGCATCACAATTTGAAACCAAAACGCCGCAATTGGTATGCGCTTCAATGGTGTTGCCCAACACATTGATATTTGTCGCTGCAACAGAACCGTCAATATTAATACCAATATCCTGAACATTGCTAAGGTTCCCGGAATGGTAAATGCGGTTGCTGATGATATCATTACTGATTGCGGCAGCGCCGGATATATGAATCCCGTTTCCAGTGGATGCACTGCCGTTATCATAGATGCCGGCGCCTATTGCAATATTGTCCTGGATCAGATTGTTCGGGCTGTCATAAATCTCAATACCGCCCATCTGATTTTGAAAAATTTCACAATCGCCGATGATCTGATTATCAGAAGCAGAAGCATTGAATCCGTCAATATAAATACCGAATCCGCTGTTGTCGTGAACATGACAAAAATCAATCACATTTAAAATGCTTCCAATGTAAATTCCGTCAAAAGAATTAAAGGCAATATCACAATTATTCTGAACAGCGTTATCCTGTCCGGTGTTCAGATGAATCCCATAGCCAGAATTGTTATGGATATTGCAGTTATCAATAATATTCTGCTCACCGTTTACTTCAACCCCTGACTCCGGAAATCCCCGGATTTCCAAGCCCTGGAGACGCACCTGGTTCGCATTGATCCGGATTCCAACCAGCCATGTCCCTGCGGATAAGGATGACGACTCAACTACAACGGTCCCGAACGCCAAAACACTCAGTCCGTTTTTACTGATGACCAGCTGGGAAGTATCTTCACCGGAAACAGGATCTGAACTGTATGTCCCGGCCTGGACATTGATAATATCATTATCAACCACCGGGCTTGTTGAACCAAACGCATAGTGCAGGGTTTTCCAGGGAGAAGTTGGGGTTAAACCGTCATTGATTGTATCATCATCAATACCACCGGTGATATTTACATAATATTCCGCACCAACGGCCTGACCTGAATGTAAAAAAAGCAGACAGGCCAACAGGCTGATTTTGAAAACGCTTAAAATCCTGATAAAAGTCCGAACCTTTTTCCGCATTATATCCTCCTGAAACCGGCTAACCGGCATATTCATTAAAAAAACTCAGCGTCCGCGCTTTTCTTGACTTATTCCGGCGACCCGGGAAAACCCGGCAGCGGCCTTTTTTGTATGGTTTCATTCTTTTCCTGATAAATCTGAGTATTCTGTTCTTCAATATCGTGTTCGTCCATCAGGATATTTTTGGATTGCAGCAGATCCTGCAGAGAATTGGCCTGTACTTCAACCGGATGGATTTGCTGAAAATTTGGAGCAATCAGATCATCTTCAGCCACATAAATATTTTCCATTGCTACCGGCACGGCAGAAACTTTAAACTCCTGCTCAATCGGTGACTGATCAGACGGTAAAAATTTAAATTCTTTCATCAGACGATCTATCTCTTCTGACTTGACCTTCTGAGCCTCTTCCGGCAGCCCCCCCATACTGACAGTCGTTTGTTCAAAATCATGAAGAACAAGCGGCTCGGCTTCCGGATTAGACAAACTGATGACCTCTATTTCGGTTTTTTCAAGGGCGGTTATTTCCGTGATGGTTTCAGCCGCATCAATAATAAAGTCGGATCCCCTGACTCCGGCCACGGATGTCCGGGTTTTAACCTTGAATTCAGAATGTCTTGCATCAACGAATTTTTTGACCACAAAGCGGGCCTTACCTGTGATCATATTCATAAACGAAGATCTTGTTTTTTGTTTTACCGCATAAACGCTTTTATTGATTACCATCTGAGTTCCCGGAGAAAGCGATATAAAACTGCCGTCATTGAGCGCAAATGAAGCGTTGCCGTCTTTTCCGGTAAAAACAGTATCGCCCTTGAACAGGTCCAGGTCTTTCTCGGCCCGATAACCATGTTCCTGGGCCTGGTGAACGATCAGCACGGTTCCGGATACCTGGCGGATTTTACCCACTGCCGACCCGTTTCCCGGTTCATACACCTCCCGGACAATGATTTTTTCAATATCAATCCGGTCCGAAGGACCAGCCGCATGGGCTGATGAACCGAATGATACCATTGTTAAAATAATACTTATAAAAACATTCAATACGCTTTTGATGCTCATCGTATTTATTCTCCAGCTATTATTTGATAATTCTATAAAAAATCAGATTCGGATGGCAAAGAAAAAAGCTTCAAATTCAAGGCGCACAAATTCTGAGGAATGAGGCGTAGTTAGCCTACTCCGCAGTGACGAGGAATGCTGTGCAACACAGAATTTGGACTTTTTGCGAAGCCATCATAATTTAACGGATACAGAAAGAAGTATGGCATTTCGTTCATAATCAAAATCAGCAATATTTGAATTATTTTTCGTATAAGTGTATTCCGCTGAAACGTTCAGCCATTGCTTCCAGATATTCCGGGTAATGGATGCGGATGCAAAATACCGGGAATCATCCCTTTTGACTTTATACGTCAAATCCCTGGCATCATACTGCTTACCATAGTAATTTCCGTAAACCGTTATATTCGTCTGATCAAATACATCATAGGAGATTCCCAGCCGCGTTTTCAGTTCACGATAATCCTGGTCTTTTTCAAAAGCCGAATAAACCTCAAACCCGATACCGCAAAACATGAATCCGTCTAAACTTGAAAATCCATGGGAATAATCCGCCGTCATTTCATTGGAATGTCCGTCCCGGGAATTATCTGTAAAATAATTATTCCGATAGTAACTGTATGAAAAATCGACTGCATTAAAATTATCGATCATCCATAGTGCAGAGGGCTTTACCTGGTGCTGCATTAGATAACTCTCGGAATCGACCCAGTAGTAGGTGGGCAGGTATTTGACACCCATTGTCACGGATTCACAAAACTTATAATTTAAATAAACATTGCCGATACTTCCGGTTAAATCATATTCATCCAGATCCTGATACCAGGTTTGATAATGACTGTAACCGATGCCCGATCTCAACTGACGATCATCAATCAAATCGTACTTGCCGGAAAAATATAACAAAAACGCGCTGTCACTTTCATCGGAAACAATATCCCGGTCAGCCGGT
Organism: Desulfococcaceae bacterium; assembly: GCA_030145385.1. GTDB lineage: Bacteria > Desulfobacterota > Desulfobacteria > Desulfobacterales > Desulfosalsimonadaceae > SURF-3. Next base: position 115,460 of record JAQYVU010000003.1, on the reverse strand, counting down.
TCCAGAACGACATTATCGTCATACAAATAACCGGTTTTAAGATATAAACTATAGGGCTTGACGGCTGCCTGATTCTTTTTGATGGTTTGCGCCCATAATCGTGCATTATCTTTAAGGTCTTCAGAATCCGCAATTTCCATCACATGCTCAAATTGTTTTACCGCTTCGTCAAGGCGCCTCAGTTGATAATTACAGACGCCTGCGTAATAGTATCCGTTGGCTTCAATACTCGGGCTCATTTGGGCGGCCTCGATCAGAAGCCCGCCGGCCGCATCGTATTGTTCAAGCTTATACAGGCTCATCCCTGAATAGTATATTGCCAGAATATCTGATGGGTTCCCGGCAACCACTTCTTCAAATTTTTGCCGGGCTTGTTCATAATCATTTATTTGGTAAAAAAGAATTCCCAGAGAATACTTTAGGCCCGGGACCTGCGGATCCAGTGAGAGTGCCGTTGTCAAATAATGCTCCGCTTTGTCTGGCTGCGCCAGCTTGACATATGCCTGGCCGAGATAAAAATTTGCCCGGGCGTTTTCCGGATCCAGAACAACGGCTTTTAACAAGAGGTCCCTGGCTTCCGTGAAATTTCCCTCTTCATAGGCAAATACCCCCAGACCGTAATAATTATGGGCAATCTCATCTGCGAAGACCGGATTAAAAATGCTCCACAGTAACATACAAATGAAAAAAATTTTAAACGACTGATGCATGCTTACTCCTTACTTCAATTCAATAATTTTACCGCGCTGCCAATATATTCAATTACCCCTGAATTGAGCCCAACGCAGGCCGATGCGGCAAAGGAATACCGCCTATGTAACATATTTAAATTATTACACAAATGTCACATAAAAACAGTCTTATGATCTTTAAGCAATCTGTATTGACAAAGGATTATTTATCATAAAGGCATATCATGACAAAAACAATATGGACCGAATACTACGCACAATTGAAGGCGATTGATTTATTAAAAACCAGGCTTATTTAAAAAATTATGCATCGCTACTCAACAATGACGGCAGATAATTGGGACCGTTTTGTCCTTATTCTCTTTCTTTAACCAGTCCCCCTCGTTTCAGATGCTGCTGATAGAACAAGCGGCTTTTTTTACCGCCGCTTAATATTGATTTTAAATATTTAATATTATTAAAAATAGATTCGCCATACAAATCACGGTCAATATTCCATCGATACTTGAAATGATTTGTCATATTAGACGAAATATTGTTAAAATCCTGAGTTAAACGTTTTTGAGTTACATTTTTATAAAACCCTTCAGTCTTCTCAAGAAGCTCTTCTTCGGAATCAAATCCGGGAATACCGGCTTCTTCAAATTCTTTAAACAAAAGGATCAATTTTTCCAGGTAATGCCGATCCGCCATTTGGGCGAGCAAATCTGCAGAGCCGACAATTTTACCCAAATCTTCAATTTCTTTAGACCGGAAGGAAATGTCTGCTACTTCAATTTTTAAATTGGTGCATTTTATCAACTGCTCACAGTCGTCCATCTGCTGCTTTGAAAAATCCTTTGTACCCAGATTCTTTCGCATAAAACCGACACTTCGCTTTTCATGTCCAATGGTATACTTGGCACCGGTGCCCTTCCGGTCCTGTTTGGTCTGGATCAGCCCGGAATCATGGAACAACGCGGCAAGAAGCCCCAGCAGGACATTATCCGGCTTAAACCGGAAACCGCCCTTAACACTTCCGTGAATCAGACGCACAGTGGCCAGCGTGACCATGGTTGTATGTTCCAGGTTATGATATTTGGTATTAGAAGCTCTGTAACCGGGATATTCTCCGTTAAATAATCGGACAATATCCTGATAAACTGATTTGAACTGATCCACTATACGTCCAGAATCAAGCAGAGAAATGATCGTAACAATTTCCGCCAGGACCCCCTTTTGGTTCTGGCAGTCGAACAAGTCATACAATTTAGTTGCTTCTTTCTCCATCAATCACTCCGGTCCGGAATATAATAGTTTCTGTTGATGAAGCCCAAAGGCTGTTTAACTTTATTCTCTGTATTTTTTTCGAATCGCCTGGATTACCGGAAGAATCTGAAAAAACATTTCTACGATTTCAGGATCAAAGTGTTTGCCGGCATTCGCCTCAATCGCTTCATACGCCCGCGTGTCACTCCAGGGCTCCTTGTACGATCGATTGGAAACCAGTGCATCAAAAACATCCGCAAGAGATACAATCCGAGCACTTAACGGTATATCCTCTTTTTTCCTGGGAAGCCCCAGCTTAACATCCGGCTTCATTATGTCATCTATTTTACCAGGGTATCCCTTGCCGTTCCATTTTTCATGATGATTAAGTGCAATCTGCAAACTCATTTTATCAAGGCTTGATGTTTGGTTCATGAATAAACGCCCCCCATAAACGGTATGCCATTTCATGGTATCAAACTCACTGTCCGTCAGTTTACCCGGTTTTTTTAAAATTTTGTCCGGGATCCCGACTTTTCCGACATCATGAAGCATGGCAGCCAGTCGGATTAAATCCTTAGTTCGGTTTTTTTCATGCTTATCAATTTTATGTTTTATTGCCCACTGATGATAAATTTCAGATGAATACGCACCGACCCGTTGAACATGCGCGCCGGTTTCTGTCGGATCCCTGAGTTCAGCCATTTTAACCATTCGCAGGATCATCTCCCTGTTCATAATCCCGCGATCAATCGCAACAGCGGCATTATTGGCAAGCAAAGGAACAAGATCCTGGATCCGTTTTCTAAAAGCGATTACCCGACCGCATTCATCTTTGGCATTAATAAGCTGCATGACCCCCACCAGCCGGCCGTGAAACGTATAAAGCGGCACGGCTAAAATCGACCGGGTTTTATATCCGGATTTTTGATCATAATCGGAATTAAACGTAAACGGACTGCCCGATGAGAGGTTGTATGCATCGTCAATTACGATTGTATTGCCGGTTAAAGCCACATACCCGACGATTGACTGGCCATCAATGGGCACTGAAAAATCAACATAAATTTCCTCATTGGCCTCATCTTTTTTAAACAGGGTATCATTATGAACATACCCGAACCGCAGGCGGTCATCCTCAGCAATAAAAATTGAGCCGGCATCGGCATTTGAAAGACTGCGGGCTTCTTCAAGGATTTTGTCGAGAATGGCATCAATATCCTGCAAATAGTTGAATTCCTCGATTCTTTTCATAATCGAGGCGATTTCACTTCTTGGATACCGGGCATATTGAGAATGCTGGAATCCCATACCGCTTAACACTCCTCACTCATTAAAACGCTACCATATTCATATTGGCATGCCTGTCTTTCGTTAACAAACCAATCACAAAAATCAAAATAAATCTAAATTATGAATAAAAATAAATCGCATTCCGAAGCATATTATTTAAATTCAATTACTTTCTATAGTATTTAAACTTGATAACAAGGTCAATTAAAAATTAGATTTCCTACTCATCTCAACTCCCGGTTGACACAATCTTGAAAGTGATTATTTTATTAAAAGACAATATGTTACCAATCAAACGATTAATTTAAAGTAAAAAACCCGCATAAATCAACTTAAAAAAAGGAGGACTCATGCGTTTTGATAAATTTACATTGAAATCTCAGGAACTGATTCAGGAAGCGCATGCATTTACATCTAAAAACAATCAGCAGCAGATTGAACCGGTGCATTTTTTGTATGTGATGCTAAATGATACCGACAGCATTGCCGGATCCATCCTGCAAAAAATCGGTGTCACACCGAATGATGTGGCTCGCGAGACATTACAGGCAATCGAAAAACTGCCTAAAATCCAGGGCGCTGTCGGTGATGCATACTTATCCGATCTTTTTCGAAAAATGCTTGAAAAAGCGTTTACAGAAGCATCGAACATGAAAGATCAATATGTCAGCGTAGAACATATTTTTCTTGCGATTTTAGATATAAAAGACAACCGGCTTAAAAATATTTTCAACCATTTTGGAATTACCAAAGAAAAAGTGCTGAAAGTTCTGATGGGAATCCGGGGCAACCAGACTATTACCGACCAGAATCCGGAGGATAAATACCAGGCCCTGGAAAAATACACCCATGATCTGACCGAAAATGCCCGTCTGGGCAAAATTGACCCGGTGATCGGCCGGGATGAAGAAATAAGGCGCATCGCCCAGGTTTTGTCCCGGCGAACAAAAAACAATCCGGTGCTGATCGGAGAACCGGGTGTCGGCAAAACCGCTATTGTCGAAGGACTTGCCCAGAGAATTGTTGAAGGAGATGTTTCCGAAGCCTTAAAAAATCGCCGGTTAATTGTTCTGGATATGGGAACACTGATTGCCGGTGCGAAATACCGGGGTGAATTCGAAGACCGCTTGAAAGCCGTGGTAAAGGAAGTTGAAAAAGCCGAAGGAAAAATCATCCTCTTTATCGATGAACTTCATACGCTGGTCGGTGCCGGAGCCTCCGAAGGATCCCTGGATGCCTCCAATATGTTAAAGCCTGCCCTTGCCCGGGGAACACTGCGTTGTATCGGTGCCACGACCATTTCCGAATACCGAAAATATATTGAAAAGGACGCGGCCCTGGAACGTCGATTTCAGCCGGTCCTGGCAGCCGAACCGACGAAAGAGGACACCATTTCGATCTTAAGGGGATTAAAACAAAAATATGAAGTGCATCATGGGGTGAAAATAAAAGATTCTGCGATTGTTGCGGCAGCCACTCTGTCCGACCGCTATATTACCGATCGTTTTCTTCCGGATAAAGCAATCGATTTAATCGATGAAGCAGCATCACGCCTGCGGATCGAAATCGACAGCAAGCCGGCTGAAATCGATGAAATACAGCGCAAGATCACTCAACTGGAAATCGAACGCGAGGCTTTAAAAAAAGAAACCGACAGCGCCTCTAAAGACCGTCTGAAAAAACTGGAAAAAGACCTTGAATCATTAAAAGAGGATTTTAACCGCTTAAACGCCCACTGGCAGAACGAAAAAGACATCATTGCCACTATTCAGTCCATTAAATCCGAACTGGACCGAATCGACATTGAAGAGCAGCAGGCCGAGCGGGAAGGCAACCTTGAAAGGGTGGCTGAACTGCGTTATGGCATACGAAATGAGCTGAAAAGCCGGCTTGATCAGGCCAATCAAAAGCTTGTTGATATTCAGGTTCATCGAAAAATGCTCCGGGAAGAGGTGGATGCGGAAGATATTGCAGAAATTGTATCCAAATGGACCGGCATACCGGTACAGAAAATGCTCGAAGGAGAGCGTGAAAAACTGGTACACATGGAAGACCGCCTGAAAAAACGGCTGATCGGTCAGGATGAAGCGGTGACTGCTGTTTCCAATGCGGTTCGCCGTGCCCGGTCAGGCCTTCAGGATCCGAACCGGCCCATTGGATCATTCATATTCCTGGGGCCCACCGGGGTCGGCAAGACCGAGCTTGCCAAATCCTTAGCGGAATTTCTCTATGATAATGAACAGGCCATCATCCGGGTGGACATGTCGGAATACATGGAAAAGCATACGGTTTCCCGCCTGATCGGCGCCCCTCCGGGGTATGTCGGGTATGAAGAAGGCGGATATCTTACCGAAGCAGTGCGACGACGGCCCTATTCCGTGATTCTTTTTGATGAAATCGAAAAAGCACATCCGGATATCTTTAACGTCCTTTTACAGATACTGGATGATGGACGCCTGACGGACGGCCAGGGAAAAACCGTTGATTTCAAGAACACGCTGATCATTATGACATCCAATATTGGCAGTCACCTGATACAGGAAATTTCAGATACCAATCGCGAAAAAATGGAAGAAAAAATTATGCAAGCTTTACGGGCCGGTTTCAAACCCGAGTTTCTCAACCGGGTTGACGAAAATATTATTTTCCATAGCCTGACCCACCGACAAATTCGCCAAATTGTTGACATTCAATTGGAACGGTTGGGTAAACGGCTCGCAGACATGGACATTGATCTTCAACTGTCGGATGACGCCAAAGATCTTCTTGCAGAAAAAGGATTTGACCCGGTGTATGGCGCCCGGCCTTTGAAACGGACTATTCAGCAGTACATTGAAAACCCGCTTTCAATGGAAATTTTAAAAGGCGATATGAAAGAATCAAGCCAGATCAAAGCGTATGCGGAAGAAGATAAAATCCGGTTTCATATCATTCCCGGGATTCCCAAGGATTCGTCCCATGCGGCGTAGTTTAAATTAATATGGGTTCCCACGAAAGGGCCGTGGGAACCACGGAAAATCGATAACCCGATTTTACACAAGTTTGATTTGTTCATTCGCAAGGCATAAGTGGTGAAGCTGTAGTGTGCCTACCGCACTCCAATTATAACACAGCAAATGGGCAAATCAGGCTTGTGCTAAAAACCTATAAGACGCCCGCCCTGATAAACAACAAACGACATGCCCCATGCCACTGTCGTGGTAAACGCAATATTAAACAACGTCCATTTCACCGACCCGGTTTCGCGGGTGATAGCGCCGATGGTTGCCAGGCAGGGAACATACAGAAGAACAAAAATCATCATTGAGAGTGCGGAAAGCGGCGTCATCCCCGATTTTAACAGCGCATTGCGCAATGCATCGGACTCTGCATCGCCTTCTGCGGCATACAAAACACCCATGGTGCTGACAACAATTTCCTTTGCCACAAAACCGGTCAGCAAAGCAACACTTCCCCGCCAGTCAATACCGATGGGTAAAAATACCGGTTCAATCGCCTTTCCGATTCTGCCGATAAACGACTTTTCCGCTCTTTCCGCTTCTTTTGCAATGGAAAGCCTTTCAACAAAATCCTCTTTTGTCTGCAAAAGACGTAGTTCATCAATGGATTCTCCTGAACTGACCTTCTGCTCGTAGGCCTGATGTAATTGGGCGATCTGCGAATCATAATCGCGCGAATATTGAATATTTTGCGGAAAATTTGACAGCACCCATATCACAATCGAGCCGACCAGTATAATACCGCCCATTTTCTTTAAAAACATCTTGCTGCGGTCCCACATATGAATCAAAAGATTTTTCATCATAGGGACCCGGTATGGCGGCAGCTCCATAACAAACGGCGCGTCTTCTCCTTTTAATAATGCAGTACGGAACAGGCGGCCGGTAACGATTGCCACAAGAATACCGAAAAGATAGATCATAAAAATAACCGTACCGGCATGGGCGGCAAAAAAAGTACCGGCCAGGACAATATATACCGGGAGCCGTGCCGAACAGGACATAAACGGCGTAATCAAAATAGTCAGAATGCGGTCTTTCCGGCTCTCCAGAGACCGGGTCGCAATTATTGCCGGCACACTGCACCCGAACCCCATGAGCATGGGAATAAATGATTTGCCGTGCAGGCCGATCAGATGCATGATCTTGTCCATCAAAAACGCAGCCCGTGCCATGTATCCGGTATCTTCGAACAGTGCAATACAGAAAAACAGCAGTAAAATATTCGGCAAAAATATAATAATACTCCCGACACCCGCGATAATGCCGTCCACTATCAGATCTTTTAACAGGCTGTCCGGCAGAACATATGCAAAAAAAGCAGAAACATATCCTACCCCGGCATCAATCCATTCCATGGGATAAGCGCCTAAGGTAAATGTGGTCTGAAACATCGCCCAGATAAAAAAAATAAAAATCGGGAAACCCAGAAACCGGTTGGTCAAAACCAGATCAATATTACGGGATATATCCACTCGCTGGCGAGTGGAGGTGGATAAAACTTCCTTAATGGTACCGGCGATAAATCCGTACCGGTCATCGGTCATGACGATCTCCGGATCATCGTCTAAGCGTTTGGACAATTTCCCCCGGAGTTTTTCCGCTTTTCTCAGAATGTTTTCGCTTTCAGCCCTGACTTTCTCGATGATCCTGTCTTTGATGATTTGATCGTTCTCGAGCAGCTTGACGGCTGTCCAGCGGGAATTATAAGAAAAAGAACTGTCAACCCGCAGTTCTATAAAATCCTTTAATTCAGAAATGGCTGATTCAATGTCATTGCTGTAACGGACTCTTCTTTCCTCAGGTATTTCAAGGGGAGACTCAGCCAGCTCAATCGCTGTTTTTAACAGATCATCCAGGCCCTCATTCTTGTTCCCCACCGTAAAAACGACCGGAACACCGAGAAGTTCGGACAGTTTTTTAGCGTCAATTTTAAACCCGCGCGACTTGGCGACATCGGCCATATTTAAAGCAAAAATAACCTTGCAGTCAAGCTCCCGGAGTTGATTGGCCAGATACAGATTGCGTTCAAGGTTCGACGCATCAATAATATCAATGACCACATCCGGATTCTCATCTAAGATAAAATCCCTGGCCACAATTTCTTCAATAGAAAAAGGCGTCAGACTGTAAGTACCGGGCAAATCGATGATTTTCATATCATACCCGAACTTTAAAATATCCCCCTCTTTTTTTTCAACCGTTACTCCGGGCCAGTTTCCAACTTTCTGCCGTGTTCCGGTCAGGTTGTTGAAAATAGTTGTTTTTCCGGAATTCGGATTTCCCGCAAGGGCGATTCTCAGCTGTCTTTTTTCCATTATTCTGTCCTGCTCTATTTTAATGCCTCAACATCTATTTCCGCAGCTTCCTTCACCCTTAAGGACACATGGCATCCTCGCACGCTCAATTCCAGAGGGTCTTTTAAAGGAGCATATTTTTCAATATATATCTCGGAACCTTTTGTCAGACCCATTTCAAGTATCCGCCGCCTCAGCCGGGTTTCACCGCCGATTCTTAAAATCCGACCGTGCTGACCTTCTTTCATCTCATCCAAACGCATGTATATCCTTCTTCTGTCATAAAGACAGGATTAATTATTAGTTATTCCTTCGGCCCCACAATAACTTTCTGGGACATTCCCCGACCCAGCACATAGCGCTGAAAACCAACCGCAACCACCAATTGCCCCTGACCGTTGTTGGTGATCACCTCAAGCTCATCACCAACGCGCAAGCCCATGCTTAAAAGGCGCATACGGGCTTTATTCCCGCCGACAAGATTTTTAATAATGACCTGTTCTCCCTGCCTGGCAGATATTAACGGCATCTGCTGTTCCCGGGATTTTAAACAATCCGCACAAATTCCATAAATTTCCATCCGGTGCTGAAGCATATGAAAACCGAAACCCGATACCACCTGAGACTGAAGCTGTTCGAGCTGGTCATTTTTAAATTCAATAATTTTGCCGCATTTGGTGCAGATCATGTGATCATGATGCTGTCCCAAATGCCGGTGTTCATAATGAACAATACCATCATCAAATCTGTTTTTCTGTGCGAATCCGAACCGGCACATGAGTTCAAGGGTTTCTTCGATAAATTCACTGGCTAAAGAAATCTTTTTATCTTTTAATATCAGCCATAGAGAATTGACCGTAACATGCTGTTCGGTCTGCAGAAAAACTTCCAGCATCTTGAACCGGTCGTCAAACCGGTCAATTTTTTCCTGCTTAAACAGTTTTTCAAACTGCTGGCGCTCGTGTGAATGGATCTCTCTCATATATTTATTCAGCCTGTTTGTTTAATGTTCAAACAGGATAAATAATACAGGATTTAAGGCATGTCAATAAAACCGGGGAATATTTAATGACCGAGTAAAGTCTGATCATAAAAAATTGTAAATTATATTATCAGTTTCAAAACAGACGGGTCAGAAAAAAATCCGGGGGATGGAAAAACTTTCAAGATTAAACTTTAAATATAAAGAGTTAAGACGTCGCGGTACAAATGGCTATGCTGTTTCAGATTTCAAACTGATATATTTACATATTAGGAACAATTTTAAACGGTAGTAAACGGCAATCAGGTAATTTGTCATCCGGGCGGAACGCAATTCCAGGTTTCGGCTTCTAACAGTCTGAGAACATTGATATTCAACACGGATCACCCTACCCTGATAATCTGTTTTTTTAAACGGGGCATCATTTGACGAGAGGGCATCTCCTTTGGTAATCAGCCTTTTATTTTTAATCTGAATCAGCCGATGTAATTTAAATGACCCGTCATCACAGCCACAAAAAACAACATCCCCGATTTTTAATTTTGAAACCGGATCCCTGGAAAGGGTAACATAGCTGCCTGTTTTTATGAAAGGCGACATACTGGATCCTGTCACCTGCAGCCGAAGATCATACCCGTCTTTAAGCATGCCTGAAAAAAGCTTATCTTTTCCAAAATTCCCGCCGGCATGAATAATTTGTCCGTCATCAGGCAATTGGTTTTTCCCCATCCATAAAGTCTTTAACAAAATCAGCGGCAGTTTCATCCGCACGAACGGTCAATTCATACATCGGTATTCCTGCCAGTAATGATTCACAAAAGACCATCATCTTTGTCACTTTACCCCTGTCATACCAGGGAATGGACATCACTGGAAAGAGCCTTGCTAAAGCATCGGATGATGTCAAGGCGGCAATTTGATTTTTTTCCCCTTTCTCTAAAAAGAACAGCGCCTTCAACGGGGCCGACTGATTTACCGCGAATCTGCCCTCACCCGGCCACGGGGTACCGTACATTAAAAAAGAATCCCCGATTTTTCTAATCGCAATACGATCGTCACTTAATATCATCCCCGGATTCAATTTATGAAGCTGGTTGGAAATCGTACTTTTCCCTGCACCGGATTTACCTGCAAAAACAACTCCCTGATCATTATATACCCAACCGGCAGCGTGAAAAATACTCCCCTCACGATCTGCCAGATAATTCATCAACAGAATCTGATCCAACGGGTAGGTGAACGGGTTAAACTTAAGCTGTTTTTTGTGCTGATCTATGATCTGGCTGGAACAGTATAAAGTTATCTGATTCTCTTTGGTATGAACCCGGGCAACCCAGACAGGTGAATTATATGGCGGATATTGATCGGTTATGTAAAAATCCTCTTGAAGAGCATAAATTGCCCATGAACTTTGACTGTCAAAGATTCGATCAAACCGATCAGTATGAGGTGCGGCTTTATCTGTCAAATAAACATCAATGAAATCAATGGGGTCTTTGGCATCATTTTTAAAAAAAAATTGCCGACTGATATCATAATGTAATGATGATGCCGGCAATAATTTTTTTTTTGCATTAACTTTGAATTGAATCCCAGCTATGGGGAAAAGATATTCCATGATGTACCAACTAAAAAATTATGACCCCTGGCTCACGCAGGGAGTTAGCGGCCCCATACAGCTGTTCGGAGGAATTGGGGACGGATTTTTCCCGGGTGGCCCGGAACTACCAGTCTTGCAACCGACCGCAAGCACTTCATCAGCCGCCAGATCGACGACTGTAATACTCGGTTTTTTATAAGGCTGTTTTTCTTTTTCAATCGATTCAGACATGTCAGCTTGCTCCTGCTACTTTTTTTTCACGAATCTTTTCATTCATTATTTTGCCAATATGACAGAGATATTCTGACACTTCGGTTTCGGATCCTGTCTCAAGCCGGAAAAAAGCCGGACAAAATCCGCAATATAGTTGACTTTCACAATTTTTACACTCAAATTCAAGGGGATTTTTCTTTTTCTTGATTTTTGGTATGATATGATGCCATCCATCATTAAATGATCCGTTTAACAGGTTATGCGTAACGTCTGTCGCCAGAATACAGGGTTTCAGCAGTCCGAAAAAATCAATGTGGAAATTAGTAACACCCGCCCCGCAAGAATATAACGAGTCTGAAGCTGGAATATGCTTCATCCGTTCTTTTGTCTGCTCCCAATCGTCAATAAGCTTTTCAGAAGACAAGTTGAGTTCCGCGACTTTTTCAGGAGGAACACGATATGCAATCGGCCCGGGATCGCCATTCAGGCAGGGAAAAATCATGCCGTCAAAACGAAATTTGGCCCCAAAATCTTCAGCCAGTTTTTGAATGGATTCAAATTCATGCTGGTTTTCAGTCATCAGAATCATTTTAAGCATTGTCTGAATCCCTGCGCTAATCAATGCTTCAATACTTGACAGGCATCTTTCATACATCCCCGATCGGCCGGTAACGGCCTGATAGGTGCTTTCAGATGCGCCGTACAAAGTTATTTCAACACTGTAGGGCGGATATTCCTTGAAGAGTTCAATAATTGCCCCTGATATTAAGGAGCCATTGGTAAAAACAGTAACAATGAGTCCTTTCTTTTTTGCATGAACATAAATCACCTCAAAGTCTTTTCTGAGCAGGGGATCTCCTCCTGTAATGAGCAGATAAAGGCACCCGGCCAAAGCCAATTCATCAATAATATTGATCCATTGTTGCGTGGTTAATTCATCAGCAGATGATTCCTGGCGTTTCGATGCTTCCCCTAAATAGCAATGAATGCAATTAAAGTTACACTGTCTCGTAATTTCAATATCACCGCTTATGGGGATTCTTTCCTTTAAAACTCTTCGAGCAAAAGCAAGATACGAAAGGTCAACATCCTGCTGTGTTTGACATAGGCCTTCCATAATCAGACCTCATTGATTAACTGAAAATCTATCAATTGTCCGATAAATTCAAACGCATCTTTTTCAGCGTTTTGCTGATCAACAATAAAGCCATTTGCAATTTGCTCACAAATTACTGCAACGGAACATTTACCATCCAGTTGTTGCCAGATAAATTCTGCCACCGGATTCAACATAAACAGTCGCTGCATATCTGCGACATTCCCTTTAATCGGCACCAGAATCAACTGGTCAGCAATCTTCCGGGTAACAACGTCTTCATTTTTTTTAAAAACATGCTCAGTGGAGATCATTAATTCTTCCATATTTTATAAAACAACCCATATTTTATTATTGTTTAATTTCCAGCGCCGGATCACCCAGAAGATTATACACATCAATCATATACGGAAACGGCAAATCTCCATCCGCCTTATAAAGCGCAATCGCGCGTTTGACAGCGCCGCCCATGTCCTGTTCTTCAAAAAAGGCCTCAAACAACTTTTTATTCATTTTCACAGCTTCACTGTTAACTGAAAGGCCTGTGGGAGAACACGCGGCAATCATACCACCATTGCTCTTTAGTACCAATGTCTCACTGAGCGAGTCGAATAAGGGAAATGAAAAATCACCTGCCAGGCATGTCAGGGCCACATAAATCGGATACTGAGTATTTTCCAGCGACCCCACATAGCTGTTTTCATAAAAATTCGACATCACATCATACCCGCCATGGCCAATATAATTGACCAGCCAGGCACCATCCTTTACACCGGCAGCAAACGCACTGTTCATTTCATCTTTTGTTTTACCGGGATAGTATATGGTTCCAAATGAATAATCTCCTAAAAACTGCGCTATCACATCATCACTGTCCGCAGGAAAATTATTAAACGGGCCCGGGTCCGGATTATCTGCAAGCATCATCACATGATTATTTCCTGGATCCAATCCTTTCTCATAGGACTTTAATTTTATGACATATGCCAAAACCTCAGCATCCGTTTTTGCCGGAATCCGGCCAATGGCAAGATCCAGCATGCCGTCCCCATTTACATCCCCGTATAAATTATCCGAAGCATATTTACCAAACGGTGTACTGGTCATGATCACCGGCAATAAATTAATCGTATCATAAAAGGGGTTACCAAAGTATTCCGTATTAAACTTCTCCAGATATCGCTTGTAATTATATGTACCATGCCCCACAAGAACCACATACTGCGGCGGTTTGGCCCAGTTATTCTTCGCATGGACTATAAATTTTTTAATTGCGTACGGGTCATATATCCCGTGAGAAAACTCATCAAAAATATCCGATAATTTTACCACTTTTGTTGATCCGGCAAATTTATCCATGCGGTATGCTTCCAGAGCCATTGCACCTGCTGAAAGTTCATCTGCCGTAATAATCAGGTAAGCGGCAGCATTGGCATCGTTCTTGAGATCAGACGGTTCATCTGCTATAATATCTTCTGATGCCGGCACTTTGGCCGCTGAAAGTCGAAGCGCCAGATACGGTGTTTCAGAGGTATCCGGCATCAATGTCACCAGATTATTGACAGTATCGATGGCCGCATTTGAGACTCGTTTCGGGCGGTTCGGATTCGTCAGGTCAAAAAGAAAAATATCCGACCCTGTAAACCCTCCCACGGCAATCACATCATTTTCCCCGGAATGAAAATGCAGGCTGTCTTCTGAAGCGATATATAACCGCTGATAGGTCAGGTCAAAGGAATCAACGCCAAACGCGTCATCTGTTTTCAGACTTTCGACCTTGATTGTATTGATTCCCTCCGCTAACTGCTGCTGGTTAAATGAAAAAATCTTTGAGACCGGTTCATATCCGCTCCAGGATACTTCCCCCAGGTACAGTTCACCGGCAGCACCAAAATTTAATGTGACTTTCGCCTGGTGCGGGTGATTGCTGAAACCGTGAAAATGCACCGTCAGCTCCGCAATATGAGAACTGCCGGGCATCACTTCTCCAACGTCAATCTGAAAGGGGTTAAAATCAGGATAATATTCTGGCCATGAACCATAATCCGGGACACCCAGGGTATACTTTTCCCAGAACCAGAAGTCTTCAACATCAACCGGTAAATCCGTCTTAAAATACACCTCTTTTTCAAAATGAACCGTGGATGCAAACGATTTACCTTCTCCGGCCTCAGACGGCGTATTGCCGGTCACTGATCCCATAATACCTAACAGGACATCCTGAATGTAGGCGGCTTCAGCCATATCCACCCGGGCATTGCCTGAAACATCCGCACCGGATGTCTCATAATCCGCACGCAAGTCCTGGCCGGGTTTACCGGTCAGGATATCCATACAGATCACAAAATCCTGGTTATCCACAACGCCGTCACCGTTTAAATCCCCTTTTTCCGAGCCCGGTATCAGCTTCAGCCAGTAAACATTGCTGTCTGTATAGATTGATGGGCGGGACTGGCCGTAAAAATAGATACTGCTGTTGTCTTCAGCCGGAAAGTAAGCCACCGGTTTGCCCAGGCTGGACAGCCGGAGTTGTCCTTTGGCAATCACATCCAGCACATCATCTTCAAAAACATTGAGTGCAGTCGCCAGAGCGCCGGCGTCGACCTTGTAAAGACCGGCATCTGTAATTTTAATTTTAACTTCCCGCACACCGGCAAGCGATTCCTGAGGTTCAGCCGCCATGAGGGTTCGGGATGCCACATTAAATCCGGAAGCTGCCCGGCTTACTTTCCAGGCATCGGCGGTTAATTGTTCTGTTGATGCTTCCATGACCGCCACCGGTTGTGACTGCTGCGAAAACATTTCGCGGGGCTGACGCGAGTACCCATCCCTGAACAGGCTGGCGTATGCTTCTTGATCAAGGGCTTTTGAACGGGTGCCGACACTGACCGTATACGGCCCGTATGTACGCTTTCTGCCGGACGCTTCCAGTTCAACGAGCTGGTATGTATATGTCCCGCCCGATTCTGCCGAACGATCAATGCACTGGTAAACCCCGCCATTGGGAAACACAAGCGCCGGGACCGGATGGTCTGTTACCTGAACCGTTTTGCCTTCTGCTTCCAGGCGTACCACGTGAAACCCCAATGTACCGATCTGGGTGGATGTCTCCCATTCTAAAATCACATTGCCATTGCTTTCGTATGACGTAAAAGAGGCTACAGACGCGTAAGTGACGACCGCTGTCCATTGATAATCTTCCACTTCACCGGTTGTCGGCTGCAATGATGAGTTCAGAGCGGTACCTGTGTAGGAAACCAGTACCGGCTCTTCCGGATAAATCCTGAAACGGGCGTTGAACTGGTATGTCCCTCCTGCAATATCAGGAACAGAAAATGAAACCAGGTTGTCTCCGGCAGTCACCGCCTGGTTAACAATCCTTTCCTCAGCGTCGCTGAAGTCACCATCTCCGTTAAAATCCATCCAACCGGCTACCCAGCCGTCGGCTGATGCCTCGACCGTCACGCTGGCATATCCTGATGTATTCCAGTTCGAAGAAAAAAGCGTGACACCATCATCATTAGAATCGGCAGACGCATCCGAACTATCCCTTCCGTCATTTTCAGTGGAAACTCCGTCGCCGGCCGCGGCAGTGCCCAAATAGATGGATGAACCGGCAACCACATGCCGGGCTCCACCGCTGGTCAACAAGGTAGCATTATAGTCAGTTGCCCCGCTGTCAGGCAAATCACCGAAATCGTAACTGATCAGGCCTTCAAACGCAAAATCGAGATCCTTGATATTGTTGTCTGCGTCCAGATCCAGATCCTTAAGAGCCTGGCGCCCGAAAATAGTTACTGTGGCGAAATCATAAATGGTGGTTCCTTCATAAAGCTGATAGCTGTTTAAACCATCACCCTCCACACTGGTGTTTCCATTGGTGGTGGTCAGGTCCAGGCTGTATGTTTCCGAAACACTGAAAACGACAATCACGTCATCCGGCAGATTATCATAAGAATAATCCCCGTTCGCATCCGAACTGGTACTTCCGAGAAAAGTAAAGGAATCTCCGGAGTCCAAAGTGCCGTCTACCGCCCATGCCTGATTGTCATTATCCGTGTCTGTCCATTGATAAAAAGATGCGGTAATACCGGCTAACGGTGCTTCTCCGCCGGCGCTGTCCACCCCTGAATAAGTTGTCGCTGTGGAACCGCAATATCCGTTGAGACTGGGATCATCCAGACAAATAGTTCCGCTTAAAGTGTTTGTGCCACTGTATCGATATCCGAAATCAATATCCAGGTTACACGCCATGCATGTATCCGTTGTGTCACCATCACCGTCCACAATGCTCGTGACATTGCCGCCGCTGATCACCACGTTGGCAGAACTGTCAAGGCTACCGTCATTGTCACTTCTTACCTCATACACCGGAATCGTAGGCAGTCCGCTTGGCCAGTCAGAATCATTTGTATCTACTTTCAGATAATTATATGTGCCATCGGCAAGTTCGGTAAATACGTAATAACCGTTGGTGTCGGTTTCAACCCATTGTTCACCTTCACCTGAATCCCATGTCCCATTTCCGTTTCCGTCTGTCCAGTCAAGACTTCCGTCGTTATCCGCATCAAAATAAACCGTAATATAACGAATGCCTGCTTCTCCGGAATCAATCACACCGTCGGCATCCGTATCAATCCATACATAATCGCCGATAGCCGCATAGTCTGCGCCGTCGATCTGATAGCCGAAATCCGCTCCCAGGTAGTTGATGCCGGCCGAATAACCGTCCACAACCTGCAGGCTGTCACACCCGTCAGGTGCAGATGAATCCGTACAAGGAACGCCATCCGTGTCTGGATCGCCGATCAGCGTAAAACCGGTTCCCGGAAGAGACGCTGTATTTACCTGCACAACATAATATTGACCTGTGGGCGGTTCATCCAGATTGGAAAACAGGTACTTACCGCTCTCATCTTCAGCGGTCAATGGATTGTCGGCCGTTGTGACCGCAGTAGCCTCAAGGGTTAATTCACCATCGGCATCATCAACCACCCCATCGCTATCCAGATCATCCCACAGATAAAGGTAGACTGAAACACCGTCAAGACCCGGTTCGCCGAGATCCTGATCCGCATTTGCATTTACATCCAGATATATCGTATCGCCGATGGCGCCTAAAAACCGCTG
This sequence comes from Desulfococcaceae bacterium, assembly GCA_030145385.1. Taxonomy (GTDB): domain Bacteria; phylum Desulfobacterota; class Desulfobacteria; order Desulfobacterales; family Desulfosalsimonadaceae; genus SURF-3. The sequence goes on along the minus strand of JAQYVU010000003.1, from coordinate 97,910 downwards.
ATACCCAAAATCCTGCATCAAATTGGCATAAACCCCGCCCACGCTGACGGAACTCTGGCTGTCCGGCAGGTTAAGGCTCAGGGCGTTGTAAATAACATCTAAATCGGTAAACGCTTCTCCGGCGGCCAGGAATATGGTGCTGTATTGTGTTCCGGTTGCATCCACCGACTGAACAGCATATTGGCCGATGGGCACTCCGGTAAAAGTGTAGGTGCCAGATGCGTCCGTGAGGGTGGTAGCAATCAAATTGCCATCACTGTCAAACAGATTGACTGTTACACCGATCATCTCTTCGCCTGAATCCAAGGTTTCATCTCCGTCGCTATCCAGGAAAACATTACCCGTAATGGCACCGGTGGGATCGCCAGCGTCCTCATCGGCTACGCCGTCGCCATCCCCATCATAACGAAAGCCGAAATCCGCGCTCATGTCGTCGGCTGTACTGATGGTCTTGCTCTGGGTGTCACCGCCGGGCGTGGTGATGGCAAAGGTGGAACTCACGTCTTCGGTATCCACAACCACGGAATAGACCGCCAAATTGGTCAGGCCCGTGACGATCCAGTATCCACTTTCATCTGTAGTCGCGTTACAGGGAGCACAGCCAGTGCCTGTAATCGAAATGTCTACATCGCTGATCCCGGCTTCACCCGCATCCTGGACCCCGTCGCCATTTGCATCGGACCAGACCCGGTTTCCAATCGCGTACCCCGAACTGGGGCTGTAGCCGGCATCGGCCGTCAGAACGGACGTGCTGATTGTACGATCGGACAGGGATATCAAGGTTGCTGCGGGATCGGTGGTGGTGATGGACAGATCCGATGCAGGCAGGCTGGTTTCATCGACATCTACAAAATAATCGCCGGCATTGAGCGCGGTAAACAAATAATTACCGTTCACGTCCGTTGCGTTTGCGCCAATGATTTGATCAGCAGCAGTATCCAGTATTCCGTTCCCATTGGTATCTTCGTAGAGAAGCACCACCACATTGGGGATTCCTTCCTCGCCGGCATCAAGATTTCCGTCACCGTCCGCATCCAGAAAAATCAAGTCGCCGATACTGGCAGCATTGGTATCCGGATCAGCTGTCTCAAAGGTATTGGTCGGAAAATCAGTGTCATTGGTATCCACAACAACAACATAGCTGCCCCGACCCAGACCTTCAAACAGGTAGTTGCCATTTACATCGGTCACGTCGGTGGCGATCAGGGCGTCCACACCGGTGTCTATGGTTCCATCTCTGTCCTCATCATTGTAGAGCCAGACCGTGATATTGGCAATGGGATCTTCAGTGGCATCCTGAATCCCGTCAGCATCAAAATCAATATAAACCGTATCACCGATAATGGCGGTTTTATCCAGGGTGTACCCAAAGTTGTGGGACCCGGAAAACTCTCCGGCTGATAAACCGGTAACCGGAATCTGGTTGTTCAGAGATGTGGTTCCGCCAGTGTTTTCCACGGTTTCTTCCCATACCTGAGACAGGAGGGTGGGTGGGGTGACCACGACCACGTAATCGCCTGCCGAAAGCCCGGAGAAAAAATAATTGCCGTTGGCGCCGGTGGTGACCGTGTCAACGGCCGCTCCATCGGGGTCGCCGTCAGCGTCGGTATCATCATAGAGTTTCACCGTGAAACCGGGAAGGCCGTTGTCGCCCCCATCAGTGACTGTGTCTCCGTCCACGTCGTGCCATACATTGCCGTAAATAGTGGCCGTAGGGATGTAGTAACCAAAATCCACACCATTGACGGTTTCCTCGGTGACGCCGTTCAAGAAGTTGAGGTTCAGGTTGCCTTGGTTATCTTCAAAATCCACGCCCGGGTCACCCCAAGTGTTATTGAAGGTTGTCTGGTTGGGCGCGTCCGCATCGGCGGATGTGATGCTCTGGTCGTCGTCCGGCTCCGCTGTCTGGGTGCCGCTGAAGGGGGAGCTGTTTCCCCCAGGCCCCGAGGCCGGAGCGCTATCCGTGTCTCCCACTTCAACGATGTAATAACCTGAATCCAGACCCAGAAATTCGTAGTCACCATTGGCGTCCGTGGTGGTGGTGGCAATGGTTCCCCAGAAATTACCATTAGTCATTTCCTCACAGGTCTTTTTGGCAGAACCTGTTTCCAGAGTGCTCCCGTCGGCCTGCACACAGGCGTAAAGGGAAACCGCCACAAACGGAAGGCCTGCTTCACCGTCATTGTCCGGCCAGCCGTCATTACTGGTGTCATTCCATGCCGTGCCCCGGATTTCAGCCTTGCCCACAATGTCTACGGCAATGTTGTCATTGTCGTCATTGGCCTGGCGGCCATCGGCGTAATAAACGTTCATGGTGCCGTAATCGGTCCGGGCGAAGTTGCAGCCGTCAGGCGTGCCGGAGCAGGTCCCGGTGATGGTGCCGTCCACATCCAGAGCCCGCATGGTGACAATGACCGTGGTGGAAGTGCCGGGCAAAATGGGACCCACGTCGTCCCACTGGATAACGCCGGTGGAGGTGTTGACCAAGGTGGGGGCCGGGTCAGCCGAAATAAACTCAAACCGGGTGGTGTCATACGTATCCTGCAGGGGAACGGGGCTAAGCGTGGTGGACTCGCCGGCGGCACAGTCCACGTCCATGGTCACCCGCAGGCCGGCAGCGTCTAAATAAAAAGTTTTTTGGTCAGCCGAGGCCGTTTTGCTGGGGTTGATGTAGAGGTCCGTGCTTTCAAAATCGGAAAAATCCGAAGCCCAGTCTCCCACCACGCCTGTCCCGCCGGGCTTGAGGGTGGAAATGTCCCAGGAGATGGCATTGTTGATGTCCAGGGACGGCTCACCCACGTAGCTTTCAATCTGGGCGGTGCTGATGGTGGCAGTTACATCGGTTTCCCCTGGATATCGGATCTCCATGTCCAGGAAATCGTCAGTCAGGGTGGTGTCAAAATACCCGAAGAACAGGCCCTCTACTTTGCTGATATTGCCCGGCCTCTGGGACATGGCAAAATCATCGAAAAGCATCCACCGGAGCCCTCCGCCCGAGACCAGGGCCGAGGCCGTGGTACGGTTGGGGCTGGAAGAATCGTAGGCATTTTCCGGTGTCGCAAAATCTTTGGGATTTAATCCGGTGCTCCCGGAAGTCGACCATATGGTGTATTCGCATCCTGTGGGTCCCTGGACGCCCACGCTGGGCAGGCGGTTTGCCAGGGTAATGCTATAATCAAAAACATCTCCTTCGTCGATGGGGTTATCTGCCTTCACATCCCCGTCAATATCCGGATTACCCGAGATACCTTTGGTTAATTCCAATGGCGGGGCAAATCCGAAATTCACGTTTGAAATTGCTTGTGGGGTTGAATCGCTGTTGTCCAAATCAATATTCACCGACAAAGTAACCGTGGTTGAATCCTCAGACATTTTAAGAATGCCCTGATCCGTGGTAGTTGGCAGGTTAGGATCTGATGTGGTATTTCCCCACCCCGCATTAAAATCGTTTACTGCGTTATCGGTGCTGTCGCCAGGGGCGGGGCTGCCGTCATATTTTTTAGCTACAACCAAAAACGGTCCATCAGGAAGATTTGTAAAGCTGTAATCACCGTTTGTATCGGCAGTGGCAAAATCATACTGGATATCACCACTGTCATATTCACCGTCACCATTTAAATCATAATAAAGAGTAACCTTCACCCCGTCGGAGGCATCACCGATGCCCGCTTCAATGCCATTCTCCTGAGTGCCGTTGCCGTATATGCCGGCTCCGCCATCGCCTCCCCCATCATCTTTAAACACCGTACCGCTCAAGGTGTTATCTCCGGTTACCAGGGTGCAGTCTTCGGCTTCCACTGCCGAACTCGCCTCTCCAAAACCCAAGCCAGTCGTATTACAAATAATAGGGCCGCCATTGCTGTTCACGGTGACCTGAAAATTGATGGTCGTACTCATGCCTGCCGGCAGTGAAGTTTCAATGGAACCGTCATCGTATGTCCCATTCGGTGCAACACAGTCGTCTCCGTCATGGCTGCCATCCAAATTAATATCCGTGATCAGCATCCACCGAATACCCTTGACATCTGACGGCGTTGGCGGTTCCGTGTCACTCCAGGTGATATCTGTTTCATCCCAGGTGGCGGCGGCGGTACTGAAATAAAATATTTCATAAGAAGAACCGCCCAGGGGCACTTCATAATTAATCGTACACTCATCAAGGTTATCATCCCGATCCGTATACCCCTGAGTATATGATCCGGTACCGGTGGGTTCAATCAGGTTTGTATCCGGTGAGTCATCCGCTGACCCGGGAACATAAGTGGTGCCCGTTGGAATAAAATCCTCAAATACCAACGGAACGCCCAGATCCGGCGCCCCGAGATGAACGCCACTATCATTGGTCGCGGTTATCGTATAGGTCAGGGTATCACCTGCGTTTGCGGAAGCACGACCATCTGTTTTGGTGAGACTCAAGGCGGTTCCGAATGAGCCGCTGTACAGTTGAAGCCCGAGGCCGTAATCGGAAGAAAACTTTTCATTATCATACCCGGATGCCGCTTCCTGGTATGGGGTCATGTCGGCGCTGCACCCTTCGTCCGTGGCAATAAACTGGTAATAAACAAGCCCCACCACGCCGGTGTTGTCCGGAAGATTCATAAAGTAGAGTTGATCTTCAAAAGGAATCAGCGCTTCACCGCCGCTTTTAAGCTTGACAATGACAATACCGTAATTCCGGACCATCCGGAAACAGTCGGCATCAAAAAGCCCCGGATCGCCCACGGGCTGGAGCCAGGCATTTTGATCGACAATCAAATCATTGTCATTGTCAAAACCATGAACCACATTGCCCAGATCATACCAGATACCCTGGGTTGTAATCACCCGCTGCCCGGGATAAATCGGGTTGCCGGTCGACAGCGGCTGACCGTCGGGGCCCAGCGTTCCCCAACCGATAACGGATTCAATGGCTTCCAAGTATTCGTTGGGAACCTTGCTGTCGGTATTGGGCCAGATTTTGTTTGCAGATGCGGATATTTCATTGCGCATGGTAAAATCACGGGTTTCAACAGCCGTTGACACGCCCGAGGTGCTGGTCGTTGCCCAGACATCATAATCTAAAACCAGATCATCTTCCGGCTTAATGCCGCCGGTAATACTCACCTCACAGGGCGGATCATCTGAGTTGGATTCGTAAACGCCGTCACCATCAGCGTCGACATTGACACACTGGGGATAGGAAAAAAGCCAGTATTGCATCCGGCATTCCCCGGGTTCTAAGGTACCGATGTAACGGGTGCCGTCGGCCGCACCGGTTTCGTCGGCTTCAATGGTGAGGGAATATTTCCCGGTGTCAACGATATGGGGGTGAGCAGTATCCCATGCTGCCGACTGGGCAGCGGAGTCCAGAACCGGAAAATATCCAGGTGTATCATTGGAGCCATCAATATAATCACCTACATACGCAACAACATCATCAATTGCGGTATCCCCGGTATTGCATATTCTGGCCCCTATGTAGGCGGACTTCGGAGCGTAAGTCGGAGGCGCAGTGACATTGGAATCCACCACCAGGTTATATCCGTTGACAATCTCAACACTGAGCGCTGCCCAAGCAGGACCAGTCCAAATTGTCAGCCCCATAAAAACGAAGATCGCAAGGCATACAAGTCTCGTAAGCTGACTGTTTTTTTTAGAGGAATGAACCATTGTAGCGCATAATGAAGCGACTACTGAAAACGGAACTGAACCTTTACGGCTTTGATTTATCATTTTTGAATTCAACCCGAATAGCCTTTTTATTTTAATAATTCAGATGATTTGATACATTTTTAAAGCCGGTTAAGGCCTTGGTCTGTTAAAAATATTTTTCTATCACCAATTAATCTCAAAAAATGTATGCCGCGTGATCGTATCAAGATCAGAAAAATATCAGCGAGGCATACAAGAAAGTCCCGCTGATATGTATTCCGAATCAGGTTTGTTGAACGAAACTATTAAATAACCATATCAATATTATGGCTTCCGGTTTACGGCGCGTATCGTATCGACAAAACATCCTGAGGAATCAGATCCGGAAGAAGGTTGTACAACCCCGCCCGGATCCACAATCACGCCGTTGGCCACACCATCAGCATCGCCGGCGCCACCATCGGTCAGCATAAGTGTGACAGATTTCATATCATCGGAAAATATGATGTTCTGCGAGTAGTCATACACCCCATTTTCAAAATCATATTTCCACCAGGTCGCATTGGCGGCCATTTCCTGTGAAAAATTGATTGTCACGGAAACCGTGTCGCCCTGAGTTTCCGTATACAACCTGAAGGACAGCAGACCGTATGGGAATTTGGCCGCCCAGTTGTCAGATTCGGTGATTTCCGATATATCCATCCACTTGAAACGATCAATGGCTGCAACACCGTCTCCGGCAGTCAGCTTGTACTGGATCTTATTATCTTCGGATTTTAAAGTTTTGCCGAGGTTCGCATCATTGCCGGCATCTGCTGCAATCAGACTCTCACTGTCTGCAATCTCCTGGTGATCCGGAATGCCATTGCTGTTTGTATCAACAAGGTCATCTGCTCCGGTGGTAAACTTGGCCATGCCGCCGGCAACCGGTTCGCTTGTGCCATCGCTGTAAAGAATCCGCCAGAAATAAAGGGTAAATCCATCCAGCACAAATTCCGGCACCTCCAAACGAGTGACATCCGCCGGGCCGGTATATTCAAATACCAGGTCTGAAAATGCCGTATTCCGGCTGATCTGCCAGATCACCTTGCTGCCGGTTTTGCCTGAGGCAGGCGCTGCTTCAAATGTCGGGGTAAGCGAAACATTGTTCTGGCCATTGAGCGGATTTATAAGCACCTCGATACAATCCGGAATTTCATTATTATCAGAATCTATTTCCGGAAGACCACACCCGCAGTCGCCGGAAACTGTCTTGTTCTCATCAGACGGGCATCCATCATTGCAGTCCACAACTCCGTCTTTGTCGGTGTCTGTATCTTCGACACCGCAGCCGCAGTCGCCGGCAACCATTTTGTAGGGATCAGACGGGCATCCATCGCGGCAGTCCATGATCCCGTCATTGTCCGCATCCGTATCTGCGATACCGCAGCCGCAAGTTCCGGCTTCCGTTTTATCCGGATCGACCGGACATTCGTCCATTGTATCCGAAACACCATCACCGTCCTGGTCCAGTTCACCCACCGGGCCGCCCGGATCCACAATCACGCCGTTGGCCACGTGATCCGCATCACCGGTGCCGCCGTCGGTCAAAGTAATGACCGCAGACATCATATCATCGGCAAATGCCACATATTGTGAGAAATCATAAAGACCGTTTTCAGGGTCATATTTCAACCATTCAAAATCCTCAGGAAGAGGCGCTGAAAAATAGACGGATACACTGACGGTTGCCCCCGGGGCCCGGGTATTCAGGCGGAAGCTTAAAAGACCAAAGGGGAAATTGACCGGCCACTGATCTGATCCGGCAATTTCATCCATTGTTATCCACTTTAAACGGTCAATGCTGATGACATTATTTCCGGGCTTCAGCCCGTATTGAAAATCACCGGAGCGGGCCTTTACCACCATTAAATCCGTCGCATCAAGATCGGGATGATTTTGTACAATCAGGTTTTTGACGGCACCGACATCCTGGTCATCGGGAATACCGTTTTCATCCAGATCAATCATATTATCAGGTCCGGTGGTAAAACGGCCCACTGCATCCCAGATTCCGGCCTGTTGAGAGCCGTTACTGTAAAGTATCCGCCAGAAATAAGTGGTAAATTCATCCAGTATAAAATCCGGTAACCGAAATTGAGACTGGTCCGGTGCGCCGTTCATTTCAAACACTATATCCGTAAAACCGCTGTCTCGACTGATTTGCCAGATAATCGCCGCATTTGCCACGGCATTTTCAAAATCCGGGAAAGGCAGAATTTCAAAAACAGGGCTCAGGGATACATTTGTGTCTCCATTTAAAGGACCAAACAACATATCAAGACAATTGGGTATGCCGTCATTATCGGAGTCCGTATCCGGCACACCACACCCGCAATCACCGGGTTCTGCTTTATCTGCATCATCCGGGCACAGGTCTTCAGTTGTTCCGCCACTGCCTGACACGATTTTTATGGCCAAAGCCGGGGCCGGGTCTAAAGTTTCAAGCAAAACATTGGTTTGTACTTCCGGAGAATCCGATTGCCGACCGTTTGCCGCATCAATTCCCACCGAAAATAAAACCGGCACCTTTTCACTGCTATCACCGGAATCAAACATGCCGTTATTATTCTGATCCGTACCCCAACCGGCCGGACCATTGCACAGACGGCTCTCATTCAGGCGAATCAGGTAAGTACCTGCAGCGGCGCGGCTTTTTGCCTTAAAATGAATTGAAAACAGTGTATATTGATCCTGCGGCGCCGCATCGTTAATCGAGCTATTTATATTGATTCCGGTAAGGAATATAACCCCTTCATCATCCGTATTCATCGCCCAAATCGAGGAAACATCACCAGCGGTCGTATTTATAGGCATCAAGAAATCAAAAAATTCAGTTGTTACTGCAGGCTCAGCAACAGAGACAACACTCTTCGGGTAAGTCAATGACAATATGACACCAGAGAGATCGGCCGGGTCACGAACGACCACGTCCACTGTAAATTCCCAGCTATTTCGAAGCATGGTTCGGTCTGATTCAAGATCAAGAGATATTGCATACAAATGTGACGCGCCACCAAGTATTGCAAAAATGACCAGAACAATAACCGGAATTATTTTATGTTTCATTTATGGCCCTATAAAGAATTAACATTATCTATTGAATTATTAAATACTTTCAAGAATCACGCTGCTGCCGCAGATAAACATCAACATCCATCAAGTAACATTTATCATGATTAAAAATCTATTTTTCAGCAAAAACAGAGTGTATTTAAAAAAAATTTTAAATATAATATGCAATTTATATACCTTTTTACATAATATTGATTCATTTCTTAAATTTTTCATTACCCGCCCTCATGCCCCCGGAAAGCATCCGACAGTATTTTCCTCAAAAAAAATTTCATCATACCCGCTTACCCATCCTTAATATAGCCATGCCAGTTTTTGTCATAACATGCCGCAATTTGTCATCAGGATGAGCCGAATGATGGACCATAAAAATTTACCCCCCCCCAAAAAACCAGAACAATATATCAAAAATTAATTATTATATTAAACAATTAAACTGAAATCCCATCAATTCAACTAAGTTTATAAAAGCTCAAATTCAAACCAACCATTTATTCATTCATGGGAAAAAACAATCAAAGCAATGGGAGCACACGAATTCCATCATTTCGGACACAAACGATTTAATTTACCAAAAATACAAACCTTTTGCAAAGCAATATTCTCCGGTTAAACAACAAACCGGAAAACGCTAAACTTTATGGACTTACTTAGCATATATGTCCCAAAATGTATCACTTTACATGTCTCGGAAATACAATAAATATGAAACATTTTTTACACCCACTCAAATCCTCCGCAATCTTCATTTCACCCAATTATCAATTTTATTTTTTTATGGAAATTAATATAAACATATATTTCAAAATATTGCATCAAAAAACAACATATTTAAAAATCAAGCCATCAAATAGCTATTAAATGGTACATATTTTGCATCTAATTTCAAAAATCTTCTTGATGCTTGGTCAAATTAACTTTGAAATTCGATCATAACAATTAACTATTTGATTATAAATATAAAAATCAATTATAAATATAAAAAAAATCCAGAAAGTATTGCATATTTCTCTCACTCCACAACAAATTTGTAATACTTTCCAAATGTGAGTCTTCATCATTGACTTGCTAAGCAAATAATTGTATTTTTGCGAGATTCATACCCTCAAGCAGGAGTTAAAATGATAAGAAAAATCATTTCAGCGGCGTTTGTCATTGTCTTTATTGCCGTGGCGTCCGTGAATGTTTTGGACGCAGCAGACGATTCCCATTGGGAACCCTTGCTCGATGTTGTGTTTGAAAAAAACGACCTCGAGATGGCTGTTTTAGTTCTGATTAACGACAATAATATACCGGTTTCCGACATTATTGTAAAAGCCAGGGAAATGGGATTTGGATATACCCGTATTGCCGATGCGATGGTTGAGACAAAATTGTCATGTGAGCAGGTTATCATCGAATTACTGCTATACGGTTTTCCGCCGAAAGCGATCTTTAACTCCGACAAAATATGCGGTGATGAATATGGTTATACACCGGATTCGATTTTACGATTACTGGTAAAAAAATTGAGATTTGTTAAGACAGAAGACGAAGAGCTTGGCAAAAAAGACAAAAATGTAACAATCAAAAAGAAAAATCTGGAAATCATCCTTGCAGTCTGCAAAAGCATGATGAGAGATAAAGACTTTACAAAATACGCCGTCATGCTCAATTTATGCCAGGCTTCAGCCAGCAATGAAACAATCACTGAAGCCTCAGAACGGTTTGATGTATCAACGGCTATAACAATTAAAGCATGCCCGAGACATGCTGAATACGGACATGCGTATATCAGCCACGCACTCCCTGAACAGGCACATATTGTTATCGGCGTTGACCACCTGACAATAGACGGCAATGCGGGCAAAGGGGTCGGCGTAATAAGCCCGAAAAGGCCCTGAAATTTTATCACACAATCACCCTTTACTTTAATTTTTCCTGGCTAACATGGCCACGATATCATCATTAATGACGACGACTATTGATTTCTAAAGCTGTAAATATCAGAACTCGATTGTTTTCTATACAAGCAGACACATGAGAAAACCTATCCGGCCAATTATCAAAACAATAATTCACGCGATCATTTTCTGCATTGCAATGACTTTCAGCGTCCATATTGCCATTGCAGAGATGTCCGCAACAGCGGATACTATCAGTGCTGCCTCAGGCGTTAACGCATCTGTCAAACAGGGAACAACTGCATCTGATATTAACTCTAAAGATTTGCTTCAAAATACCGACGCATCGACTATTGCCATTCCAGCTACCTCGAAAAAACTAACCGCAGAAGTTTTTACAGGCAATGATCCGGGATCGATAAAACGACCGGGGACAACTGAATCCGGTGACAAAATAAAGGGGCAAAAGGATACCGGTCAGGACACCGACAAATCGATTGAAATCCGCCCCAAAGTTGTTGCTCCGGCAGCCATTGCGTTGCCCGCAGCCGCAAAAATTTTAGACGATGCTAAAGACAATAACGAAGAAGCTAAAAAAGAAACTGAAGACCTTGAAAAAGAGAAAAAAGAGCTGAAAAACCAAGCGGTGACGCCGGAGCCCATTTTTACGATAACCAGTAAAGCGGATGTTTCTTCAGTTGATGCCCCGGGGACCATTCATTACACGATCGTAGTAAAAAATACGGGAAATGTGCCTCTAACAAGGATCCGTTTATCCGATCCGCTTCTTGACTCACTGACCGGGCCGAAAGAAGATACAGACAACTCGTGGGTGCTGGATGTCGACGGGACATGGACCTACTCGGGCCGTTATCTGGTAACTCAGGAAGTGATTGATAGAAATGGCGTGGGCAGCAACAATGTCATTGACGGTAACGGCCATATAAACAGCACTGTAACGGTGGATTTTGCGGAAACAGACCCGCCCCAAACAGCGGATACATCCGTCAAAATAAAACAAAACCCATTGTTCACGATAACAAAAAAGGCTGACGTAGCAAAAATTAAAAAACCGGACACGATCAATTACACGATTGCAGTGGAAAACACAGGCAACGTTTCTTTGACCGATATAAACATTTCCGATCCGATGCTGGATGACTTATCAGCCCCGGACGGAGATACGGAAAATCCCGGTGTTCTGGATGTGGATGAAGTCTGGAAGTATACGGGCAATTACGATGTGACTCAGGCAGTAATAGATGCAAATGGTGTGGACAGCAACAATGTCATTGACGGTGACGGAGACATTGACAATACCGTAATGGTGGATTTTGTTGAAACAGATCCGCCGCAAACCGCCTATGCACGAGTTGAGACACAAGGATCCATCGACGGTGATATTTTTGGAAAAAACAAAAATTATCTTCATGGTTTCTTTTCAGTTGCCCAGACCTATACCACCAACCTCTATAAAACAGACAGAGACCCGGAAGGGGCTTGGGCGACCTTGCTAACCCCCGGCATATGGACTTCCTTTTCAGCGCCTTCGACATCGAAACGCAGTGTTGAGATTATTACCGCCAACGCCTCCCCCGGCGGACTTGCCATCAACCCTTTTACCCCGATTAACTATAAACCGTTTCAGGTATATTTGCTGTACAGCCCGCAGCTTGAACTTTATCATAATCAGCGCACCAGAGCATATCAGGATCCGGACATCGGCGAAGAAATCATTGACGATGAAGACATCAATCAGCTTACCGGCCAGGACTCTTTAGACAGACTCACCCATCGGGTGGATGCATATATCAGTTATCATTCCGGTAACAAGCTGTTTCTGCGTGCCATGGACCAGTATAAGATATCGTATGACGCGTTTTCAGAACGTGCTTACATTACAGATGACAAATACAGCTCCAACCTTTTCAATATTTCCGCGTCCCTGGATGCCACCAATAAATTGCGCCTGCGGCTGGATTATTCGAATTTTAATCTTGATTATAAAGACAAAATCAACAGTGATGCCGACCGGAAGGACAACTCCATTGCCGCGTATTTATTTTTTCGAATGACCGCAAAGACCTCGGCATTTGTTAATTACGAATTTGCAGACATCGGCTACAATATCAGCGACAAAGACAGCCATGAACATCATTATTTTGCCGGGATGCGCTGGCAGATGACCGGGAAATCCAGCGGGCAGATCAAAGGCGGATTCGGGGAAAAAAAGTTCAGATCAGCAAGTTCCATATTGCCGGATACAGAAGTCCGCCAATCTGATAGCGATAGCAGCAACTGGATGGCGGAAATTCAGATTGACCATAACTTCAACGCCCGCACTAACTTCACGTTCAATGCATATCGCCGATACGATGAAGTGCTTGAGCACCGGTATGATTATGGTGACCTTGAAAACTTTTATGCGGATTATACCCTGGCGCATTTTATCGGCCTTAAGATGAGCCGGGCGCTTACCTCAAAAATTCATTTTAACCTGGATACATCGTTTTTTTATGATGAGTTTAAAGGCAGCCGGGCAAACCATAAAGTTCGAGAAGATTCTGAATTCGACATTTTAGTGGACAACCAAAATTATCAAAAAGAACGTAGGGACACCCAATTTGCTGTTTCACCGTCCATTAATTTTATCATTTTTAAATGGCTGACAGTCAACGGCGCTTATATTTTCACGGATCACGATTCCAATTATCCAACACATGACTACATTGATCACACGTTCTTCCTTCGCGCAAGCCTGACCCTATAATTATTTTTATGCACGAATATGACCCGATTATAAATTGATATTTATCCTTGATTACGTTTCCATCAACAAGGCCAGCCAGTATCATCTTCAACGCATTATTCCCCCCGAGCAGACTTGAATTGTTCTGGTTGATGTTTTAATGTATGTGGAGTAACTATGATAAATTGACGCAGTAACTGCATTGGAATGATTTAAGGCTGATTTACCTGATTATGATGATAAAAATGAAAAAAGCACTCTATCTGACAATAATTATCAGTGTACTGATCGATTTTAAACTGGTTCTTTTTGCTCAGGATTATACTCTGGGAGAAGGCGATGTTTTAACCATTTCCGTATATGACCACCCTGATTTACGATCAACCGTTCGGATCACCGGAGACGGCATGCTGACCCTGCCCCTGATCGGTCAATTATCTGCCGCCGGCCAGAGTGTCGAAAAACTTGGTAAAAAAATCGAATCCCTTCTTGCTGACGGTTATATAATTAATCCGCACGTCACCATATTTATCGAAGAATTCAGAAACCGGAAAGTCACCATTCTCGGAGGGGTGAACAGTCCGGGGTTGTACGAACTGAAAGGCCACACAACCCTCTTGGAACTCATCTCCAAGGCGGGCGGGATCCGGGAAAAAGCCGGCGGCGAGGCGATCATCCAGCGGGATCAGCCGAACAGCGAACAAAAAAAAGTAATTGTCGTCAACCTGTTTCAGCTTATGGAACAAGGGCGGGAATCCCTGAACCTGCCGATTGTCAATGGCGACAATATCTATATTCCGAATAAAAAAATTTTTTATGTGACCGGAGAAGTCAAGAGCCCGGGGGTCTATGATTATGAAGAAGGCCTGATCGTTATTCAGGCGCTTACAAAAGCAAAGGGGATAAATGATAAAGCCGCGCCCTCCCGGATCCGGATTATCCGCTCCAAGGACGGCAAAGAACATGTACTTGAAAAAGTAAAAATGGATCTGCCGATACAGCCCAATGATGTTATTGTTGTGCCGGAAAGTTATTTTTAATTTAAGTGTTTGCGTATGATTTTTTCAACTCCAAATAAGGGCGAGTGTTATTTATGAACAGAGAAGAAGAAATAAATATTAAAGACTATTTATACATCTTACTTCGCCGAAAAAATATCATTCTGCTTGTTTTTTTTGTCAGTCTTCCGTTTATTTTAATCAAAGCACTTTCCGTCACACCGGTTTACAAGGCAACCACAACACTTTTAATCCAGAACAATTACGACCCCTCTTTTCTATCAAATAATCGCTTCGGCTATGATCCTTATTTCCTATCCACACAGGCTCAGCTGATCAAAAGCAGCAAGGTCGCTACCAGGGTGGTCGAAGCCCTGCGACTTGATGAAACTTACAACCGGTATTTTCAGGATAAAAAACAGGATTCATCCATTACAACGGACGTGACCAACTGGTTTAAAAATCTTTATTCAGTTGTGCTGAAACTGTCCGGAACCGTTGACAATGAACCTTCCGCCGCTCAAACCGTAAAAAACGAATCCACTGAAGAAGAGACAAAAAACAAAAAAGTGCAAGCGCTGGCAAAAATGGTACGAAACGGTATCACTGTTAACAGCGATATGGAAAAAGGTGATATCGTTAATGTGAGTTTTTCTTCCACCAACCCTGTTTTTGCAGCCGATGTGGTCAATACCGTCGCCTCTGCGTACAAGCAGCTGCTCATGGGGATGAAACTGGAATCGACCTCTCAAACCCTTGAATGGCTGAAAACCAATTCAGATTCTGAAAGGGCCAAGCTTGAAGACAGCGAAAAAAAACTCCGGGAATATAAAAAGATACACGATATCTATACAATTGACGACCAGGAAGCGATTTTCCCCAAAAAAATAACACAGTTCAGCAGTAATCTGACCCAGGCACAGGCGGAAGTCAATGAACTGGAATCATTGTACCAGGAAATTAAGCGAATCTCACCGGAAGCGGCCCAGAATCTGCCGGTCATTGCCGCCAATGAAACCGTAAAAGAATTGCGGCGTCAAATAATTAGCAAAGAACAGGCAATCGCCAGCCTGTCCAAAAGCATCGGGTATAAGCATCCGAAAATGATCCGGGCAAAAAAAGACTTAAACACATTGAAAGACAAGCTTAACAATGAAATACAGAATGTTATTCAATCTGTTAAGAACCGGTATGAACTGGCACAGCAAAAAGTAAAAAGCATTCAAACGCTGCTGAACCAGACAAAACAGAATGCCGCTTTTATGAGCGACAAGTTTATTCAATATGAGATTCTAAACCGGGATGTTGAAGTCCACCGCCTTTTATATGACCGGCTGCTCAGCCGGATCAAGGAATTTGATATCACTGAACAACAGCAGACCATCGATGTATGGGTGGTTGAAAGCGCGGACCCGCCGGGTTCACCAATCACCAAGGGACCCAGACGGGCTATTTTAATCGGCATTATCTTCAGCCTGGCAGCCGGAATCGGCCTGGCCTTTTTCCTGGACCATATGGACAATACGGTAAAGACATCAGAGGATGCGGAAGAACGACTGGGTCTACCGATTCTGGGCATGATACCGCTTTTAAAGGAAAGTGGCCAAAAAATTGAAAATATCACCATACAGGCCCCCAGTTCAATTGTATCCGAAGCCTATAAGGCCATACGGACTTCTGTGCTTTTATCTTCACCGGACGGCGCTCCCAAGCGCCTGCTGCTTTCAAGCATGAACCAGGGGGTGGGGAAAACCGCGACGTCCGTCAACCTGGCAATTTCATTCGCCCAGTCTGAAAAAAAAGTGCTTTTGATTGATGGAGACATGCGCCGGGCAAGAATTCATAAAGTTTTTAACCTGGACAACACCTCCGGGCTGAGTACTTACCTGACGAACCAATCAGACATCACCATCTTCAAACATGATGCGTTGGATTGTCTGGATATTGCTCCTGCGGGACCGGTTCCGCCAAATCCATCCGAACTGTTAAGCTCCTCAAAGCTCAGCAACCTGATCACGGATTTATCAGACAATTACGATTTTATTATCTTTGACTCTCCTCCGATGTTTAATGTCAGCGATGCCCATTTAATCAGTAAAATTGCAGAGCAAACCATACTGGTCACCCGCTCCGGGTTAACCACTTATGATGCCGTTTTCAAAGCGAATAAAATGCTAACCGATATCAACTCCGAAATGCTCGGTTTAATCATCAATGCGGTGGATTTAAAAAAACAGCATCAATATTATTCCAAATATGATGGACCTTACGGTTACTATAAAAACGACTATACCACCTCATAATGCCCCGCATGATTGATGTTCACTGCCATATTCTGCCGGATATTGATGACGGCGCTTCTGATTTTAATGAATCGCTGGAAATGGCAAAAATCGCTTACCGGGATGGTGTTTGTGAAATCATCGCAACACCCCATGTCTATGACAACAAATATACCATCCAGGATATCATCAAGCAGGTTGACCGGTTAAACCGGCGGTTAAAACAAAACAATATTCCGGTTCAGATTCACCCCGGCGCGGAAGTATCCATCAGTCTGGACCCTGCCCTGCTATTGAAATATCCGCTCAACAATACGAAATATACACTGATTGAATTTCCCCATAACCATCTGCCGTCTTTTGCCGGAAAAATCCTTGCATGGCTCATTGCAAAGGGACTCAAGCCGATCATTGCCCACCCTGAGCGGAATTATTCCGTCATCCGATCGCCGGAATTATTATTAAATCTTCTCAACAAAAATATTTACGTCCAGATTACCGCAGCCAGCCTCACCGGTGATTTCGGCGGTGACATTCAATATTGTGCGGATTATCTGCTGAATTCCGGAAAAGTGGATTTTATTGCCTCGGATGCGCATTCCCAAAAATTTCGCACCCCGGTCCTGTCCGAGGCGGCTGAAATAGCTGCAAAGCGTATCGGCTCCGAAGCGTCACGACTTTTAGTTGACACAAACCCGGCAGCGCTCCTGGCCGGTAAAGAAATTCATTAAATGAAAAAAACCGCTTATTATCTTTTTTTGACCGCACTATTGTTCTCGCCCATGGCCTTTGGAACGGTGGAGACATGGTCCTACCTGATCATGGAAGTCATTATTTGCGCCAGCGCCCTGCTTCTTTATTTTTCTACCGAACAAAAAACATTTTATCAGGTGCCGGGAATTATCCCCCTGATACTGGTTCTTGCATTCATATGTTTACAGATCATTCCTTTGCCGGGAAATCTTGTTAAATTTCTGTCCCCTGCAACCTTTGACATTTATCATAATTCTTCCGGACTCACCGGCCCTTTCAACTGGATTCCAATTTCCATTCATCCACGCGCCACTTTGATCGAATTTCTAAAGTTTTCCTCATATGCGCTTTTTTACATCACCGCCATACAGTTTCTGGCGGACCGAATTCTTCTAAAAACGACTGTTGCAGTGATTGCATGGTTTGCCGCATTGCTGTCCTTACTTGCAATCATTGAATTTATCACCCAAAGTCTTGATTACCCCCTTCCTCAAAACAGAATCTTCTGGATCAGAGAATTAAGCCAGGGCGGTTCGCCGGTCGGCCCTTATGTCAACCGAAACCATTATGCCGGGCTCATGGAAATGATTTTCCCCCTGGTTTTAAGCATGTTTCTGGCATTTCGCCCGATCATGACAAAAATATCCTTAAAAAGAAGGATTGCCGATTTTTTTAATCAAAAACAGGTAAATCATCATTTTCTATATGGTACTGCCGCCATTCTCATCGCAACATCGATATTATTAAGCCTTTCCCGGGGCGGGATTATTTCATTGACCTTATCCATGAGCTTTTTTGCGATATTAGTTATGATTAAGGCAAATCAAAAAAAAACCGGTTTTTTTATCGCTGTAATTGTCATCATTGTTTTATTTTTAACCGGGACATCGGGGTGGAATGCCATATTTGACAGGTTTGAAAATATCCGGAACCAATCCGGCTTAATCTATGACAACCGCTATATCATATGGTCAGACTGCAAAGAAATTATCCGGGATTTTCCTTTATTGGGAACCGGTGCAGGCACCATCGAAAACATCTATCCAATCTACCGGACTTTTCCGGGAAATGATGTTTTAGAGCACGCCCATAATGATTATTTTGAATTTTTATGTACCGGCGGCATCATTTTACCGGCTTTGATGTTTTTCTGTCTTTTTTCAATTCTTTTTTCAGCAGCCAAATCATTTCTTAAACGCCGGGAGTGGTATTCAATATTTCTTTTTGCCGGAAGCATAACATCCGTCGGCGCCATTTTACTCCACTCATTTGTTGATTTTAATATGCAGATCGGCGCCAACGGACTTTATTTTTTCTTTATTCTGGCACTTGCTGTGTCTGCGGCAAATACGCGCCTGCGAAGGGGTTTATCAGCAACTTATTTAAAAAAATCAAATAAAAGGCCGTATATTATCGGAATATCAGCCCTGCTTCTCTGTATCGGCATATTTTATACTCATAGCGGCGCATTGATTGCCAATTTCCTTTTTTCAGATTCCAGGAGCATTCATCTGACGCCTGATATTTCAAAAAAAGAACTTAACCAGACATTTGAGACTGCGCAAAACGCTGCGGCACGTGATCCCCTTAACCCCAAATACCATCAATTAGCCGCCCAAGCCGCTGTGATGATGAATAATAACACAACCGCCCTTAAATATTATTCAAAATCGATTCTCCTGGATCCGACAAACAGTCGCCACCTTCACGATGCCGGATATTATGCCTACCAGCAGGGTAATATTGAATTGGCGGAAAAGCTATTACGCAACAGCATTCACTGCGATAAAAAAAATATGGCGGCATACATAAAGTACGCCGCCATGTTGTTTGGAGAAAATCAGAGGATAAAAGGACTTGAAATTTTAAAATCAGCGATGACGATTGATACGCAAGTGACCGAAAACTGCCTTGCCCTGATGGTGTTGTTCGAAATCAATGAGGATCAAATGCATCAGGCGCTGCCGAACAGGGTGGAACCGCACCTGGATCTGGGAGATTTCTTTAATTCTTCAGGAGAGAAACAAAAAGCGGAAACATCATATTTGAGGGCGCTGGAATATCTGCCCGATGAAACAGAAATCAAAAAGTCTTACTTTTCTCATGTTTATAATTTTTATCGAGGCCGCCAATCTGATGAAAAAGCATTATTCATCATTCAGCGGGCAATCGAATACTTTCCGGATGATAATAGCCTGCACCGTGTTGCCGGTGACCTGTATAAAAAACTGGGTATTGATTACCGGGCCGAGGAAGAATACCGCAAGGCCCGAACATTAAAACAGACATTAAAATTGAAATAATTTTTTCTGCTGAGACATTAAGGAATTTGATATCAGATGATCTTATGAAAAAACGGTGGGCAATTCTTTGCTTCGAAAAATAGATATTATTCAACAGAAATTTGAACACCGAGTTGTTTCAAAAACCTGGCCAAATCTTTGTAACCTTCTTCAGCTGGAGATATAGGCATCTTCAACTTCCTTTCGCTCAATTTTTAATTGAGCGTATAAACCGAGGACTGTTGCTACAAAAAGACGACAGTATATGTCATCTATTTCATATATACACTTTCCCTTTAAAATTGCCTCCCTGGAATATATCAGATTGGTGGTACTTAAAACACCGATATCAACGGTCTGCCCACAGTGTTCTTCAAGTCGACTGCTTAATTTCAAGAGGTCCATTTGTGTCATGAAAAATCCGGGAACAGGTAAAATAGCGATATCAATATCGCTGTCAGGCCTTAATTTTCCTTTAGCTGCTGATCCGAATAACTAGGCAGCGGCAACGCGGGTATCTTTTTTTAAAACAGTAACTATTTTTTCAATTGTTATATCAGATAGATTCATAAGCATTACGCATTCTGATCTTAGTGATTTTAATAAAAAATCAAAACTAAAGGATTTGTAATATTATCCGTCATAGGCAATTCTTTCAACAAAAATATTCCCCCTCACCCTATCCTATCTTTTCAATGGTTTTAATCACCGTCCTTCTCAGGTGTTCAATGCGCCTTAAGGTGTAATGACTGAGCGGATCACGCTTTAAATCCTTGACCAGCCAAATCGTGCCATATGTCCCATTATCATTTGATGTAAGGGGCAACTCCAGCTTCATCAACGTTTTACGCTTTAAAAATGAATCCCAGTCATCATCACTATCTTGAATTCTCACCTTATTCCACCAGAGAAGACGCTCATTTTGGCTGTCAATTCGTAACTTATTTTCAATCCTTAATTCAACGAGATCAAAATTAAGCCATTGTGCTGCTTTAGATATATTTTTCCACATTTTTCCCATATCTTCCGAATGTTGTATTTCCATTTGAAGATTTAGAAAACTTCTCCGCTCCCATGAGATACCCGTCTCATCCGAGACATCTTTTAACCAGTATCTGAAGCTGTCACTTTTCAAAAAATCAAGGTATCCGAGTTTTCGAATACCGATGATTATCCCTGCGCCAAAAAGCAGGAGCAAAAGGGCAGTTTTGTTGTCATGGGTGTAAACCATTGCGATTGAAAAACATCCCATAAGCACTGTAATGCCGTATAAAATAAGCACGGCTCTCCCTTGAGAGAGCCCCAGTGCCATGAGTCTGTGATGGATATGATCTCTGTCCGGGCTGAACAATTTCCGACCGTAGATGAACCTGCGAAGGGTTGACCAAACAGTTTCCATGAGCGGGAGGCCTAAGGCAATCATGGGGATCAGGATGCTGGCAGCTGTCTGCCCTTTGAAAGACCCCATCATGCTGACAGATGCAATCACAAAACCGATAAAATAACTTCCGCCGTCGCCCATGAAAATGGAAGCCGGATTGGAATTAAAAACCAGAAAACCCAGTAACGCTCCTGCCAGGGCGGCCAGAACCGCAGCAGGAACATATCTTCCGCCTAAGATGCTGAGAATGAGCAGGACCAGACAGACCAGAAATCCGACGCCTGCCGCAAGACCGTCCAACCCGTCAATCAGGTTAATCGCATTGATCACCAGGACCACCCAGAAAATCGTAACCGGCAGAGAGAGCCCGATTTGCGCTAAAGAGTGCTGGGGCAGAAAAGTAATGAGTTCAATTCGAAGCCCGCCGCTATAAGCAATGATGCCGGCCAGAATCTGAACTGAAAATTTGGCAATATATCCAAGCCGCCAAATATCATCAATAAAGCCGAGCCCGAATATCAACAGAGAACCAAATACCAGCCAGATAATTCTGGGATCTTGGAAAATTCCCACTGTAATGGCTGTTTTGTAAAAAAAACAGGAAGCACCACCGAGAATACAGGCCAAAAAAATGGCTACACCGCCGATACGGGGAACCGGGATGGAATGTACCTTTCTTGCGGACGGTCTGTCCACCAGTTCAAGCTTTTTGGCGACCCGGATCACCACCGGGGTAAATGCCATGGATAGAATCAATGAAGTTAAAAATATGCCGAATATCGTTCCCATAATGTCACACTGAATAAATACGGTATTTTTTGATAGTTTATTTTGAAATTAGTCGGAGGCGGTTGGGCTCAAAGCCTACGACTGAAAAGGCAAGCTCTTTCAAAGAATAGACCGTTCAGCAATTCTTTGAAAGACATTATAATCATATGAAATATCTGCAAATCGAGGGCAGAACAGATATCTGGTGGTGAGAAAAATTATTTTGATTTAAAAATATACTGCCCGATCTTTCTCAGAGGTTTTAGCGTCAGTGTCCACGGATAGGGCCTCAGGCCATTGACCTTCCAGGCCATCCGATCAAATCGATTGGCAATCAGCCGGTTTTTCAAGGAAGCATTGCTTTTGCCGCCGATTCTCATTTTTACGAGCACTCCCGGAATATAGGCGGTACTGATTTTGTGTTTCACCAGAAATCGCAGCATCAGTTCATAGTCTGCTGCCGAACCAAGATTCAGATTAAAATTTCCGAATTTTTCATAAACCGACCGGCGAACAAAAAAAGTTGGATGCGGCGGCATCCAGCCCCATAAAAATCGTTTTCTTTCAAAACGTCCAGCCCGCCAGTGCCTCACTACCTGATGGACATTGTATCGGTCTACATACTGAAGATCGCCATAACAGGAATCAATGGAATCATCCTGAAAAATATCGGCAACTTTGCTCAAGACATCACGATCAGCATAGAAATCATCTGCATTCAAAATCCCGAGAATATCCCCTGATGCCATACGAATCCCTTTATTCATGGCATCGTACATCCCATTGTCAGGCTCTGAAATCACATGGCAGTTTTCAAATTGATATGCCTCAATGATCCGTAACGTGTCATCTGTAGATCCGCCGTCAATGATCATATGGCTGATCATGTGGCTGATCATGTGCTGACACGAAAGTGACTGCTCCTGAACACTCTCCAAACAATTCAACAGGGTATCAGCGGAATTCAATGTGGCAGTTATAATGGAAAACGTAAGCGGCAATTCACCTCCGAATTACAATTTATAAATAAAGCCCTTTTTCCCGGCGTTTCAGTTCTTTGACTTTGAGGGCAATCATGAATTCATAAACAGAGACAAGACAGCTATAAGTAAACCCGTTGGCTCCATCAAGAAATCCCAATCGGAAAAAATACATATAGGCAAATCGGAAAAACGGACGAAATGGCAGTCGGAAGGATAATGATTTAAGTGCCTGCCGCCGATGGTAGGGATCAATCGAAAATACCCTCTGCAAATCCATTTTCCCGTTTTTCAGACTGGCCACCGTTTCAAAGGCTTCAAGCGTGGAATAGCGGTTGTGTTTCTCAAACCATTCACCGATTCCTTTGGAAAAGGAATAATGTAGATAGGGCTCTTTTAATGTTCCGATCCGTCCCGGATCCATATCCTCTTTCTGGCCATGCCCCACCTGTTTGAAACGAAACGCACCACGCCGGGTAAGCCGGACCTGATATGCAGGATACATTCCGGAATAACGCAGCCACTTGCCGTTGAACATGGTTTTTGATGGTATCATGTAAGCATCAAATCGGTTATCGTTGAGACTTGATTCCATCTCTTCAAGCAAGTCGCCTGTCATCACCTCATCGGCATCCAGGTGGAGAATCCACTCATGCTTGAGCCCCGCATCCGTTAAACCAAAATTTCGCTGGTTGGCAAAATTATCAAAAGCCCTGGTAAGCACACTGGCCCCGAATCCCTTCGCGATTTCACAAGTCCTGTCGTTACTTCCGGAATCCAGAACAACAATATCATCACACCAGGATAGCGCGGATAAACAAGCGGGAAGATTATCCGCCTCATCTAATGTTAAAATAAGTACTGATACAGGTATATTTTGATTATTCATATTATTGCCAGCTATTTCTGAGTTAAGATCTGCAAGAATCTCCAGATCTTTTATTTTCTTTTTTTTATTAGTCTTGCCGGATTACCGGCAACAACAACCCAAGGTTCAACATCCTTTACCACCACGGACCGTGCCCCGACAACACTCCCTTCCCCAATGGTAACGCCGGGGCCCACAAAGGCATCCGCAGCCACCCAGGCCTGACTTTCAATCACAATCGACGGTTTTAATAGCGGCATGACCGGATCCGAATAATCATGCGTTCCCGCACAAAGATGGGCCCGCTGGGAGACTGTCACCTTTTCTCCGATTTTAATTTTCCCGAGATTATAGATATATGCATGCTCACCAATCGCTGACCAGTCGCCAATCTCAAGATTCCAGGGCATGTATATGATTGCCGAATTATAGATGTTTACATACTTCCCCACAATTGCCCCAAAAAGACGAAGCAGAAACCGTCGCCACCCAAAAAAGATGCGCGGACTGTATCGGAATAAGGGTTGCGCGAACCCCCAGAGCACCCGCGCAATAAGTTCTTTTCTTGAATACTTTGCCATACTGCGATTTCTAATGATATCCATTGAAATTTATACCCTTAACCTGATCTGGTGTTTAAGGGAGCGAAAATTTTTAACCGGAATCGTATCCTGATCATTTTCATCCTCTTTAACCATCCGAGCACCGGAAAGAATCAAACCGGAAATAAACGAAACAAAAATAATGATAAAAGGATCACCATAAATTTGGCCGGACACAACAAAAGAGACTGAATTCCCGCACATCACGGCAAAAAGGCCACCAAAAAAAACAAAGTCTGTGGAGTTTTTATCGAGTCTCCTGCTAATAAGTACCCATAATGATTTTATCAACACTAAACCGAACAGGATAAAGCACAGGAACCCCGGGACCCCAAGCTCAACCAGAACCCTGCTTAAACCGCCCTCTTGCCAGGTCCTCGGTCTTGCCACACGAAGATTATGAACCCCTTGGGTGGCGGACCCTAAGCCCTCACCAAAAAAACCTGATTGCCGATACGTTTCCGCAAGTGCATTAAAACCATGCTGCTTAAATCTCTCTAAAGAATCTTTGGTCGGATCCTTGAAATAGTAAGTTTCCACATCAGAAGTCGGGCCGACCATCTGATAAATTCCATATCCTGCTGAAACAGCGAAAAGAATTATGACAAGTATTTTTTTGAATTGAAACCGATTGCTCTGAACACGCCAGAAAAGCCAGGTCAAAACAAATCCAAAAATGGGAAGCATATACAGCATCTTTCGTCGGCCGCACAGCATTGCTCCGACAAAGCCCCACCCGGCAAACAAAAGCCATTTATAACGCTGTGTTCCTTTGCTATGGATAGAAAGCAGGACGGAAAACATTGTCAATGTTACCGAATGCCAGCCCATCACATCAGGGCTTCTATAAAACCCGGAAATCAACTTCACAAAAAACCCGTAATCCGTTGTTCTTATCCATGACATACCCAATGCAGATGTGCCCAAAGCTCTCCAGCCTTTGTACATTCCAAGGTACTCCATCGGGGTTCCGATCAGCATCACAGCGGTCACAACGCAATAAAAAACAAGGATTTGTCTGATACCTTTATTATTATCTTCTAATTGCATATACCCGAATATAATCCCGAGAAGAAGGCTTGAATAAGAAAGCAGTCCGATAATTGTTATCTGCCATGATCCTGGACCATAAGTTGCCGAAATTAAGGATGCGGGAATAAGTGATATGAGAAAAAGTTTTATACTGCCTGAAAGCTGTGAAAAATGGATTGTAAAACTTTTCCAATATTTTGAAATAAAAGGGAATGATTTAAAAAAAATTACAAACCAAACCGGCATAATTGACAAGACAAGATAACCTGGAGCACCTGGAATCATCTTTCTTACCGGATCCTGAACAGCCGCAACCAAAAGCAGGAAAAAAATTCCTCGCCGCCAATTTTCAAACGAAAGAAACGTTGCTATAGCTAAGAAAAATAAGAAGCCATACAATATCATAGATCAAACCAACCTATATAAATTTTACGACTCTGAAATGCTGGCTTAAATTTAACAGTAACCTAAGTTGAGCGGTTGTCGAGGTTGCCGCATATACAAGGAAAATGCGTTGCCGCTATAGTCGTTTATGCGATTGCGCATTTGACGCAGTAGATGCGGTGAGATCGGCGATCCCGGAGGGTTTTAAGTTTTAAACTTAAAATAGACCAACATAATTAAATAAATATTAAAATGATTTTTTCAAAATTTAAAACGCTCAATTTAGGAGTAAACAAAATCCGGCTTACTGCTCTTATGGACAATCCATTCATACAAAAAAATCATTTTTTCTGAAACAGATGAAATAGCGTATTTATCCCTAATCAAGCTATGACCGCGTCGACCCATAAGCGAACGTTCTTCTGGTGGTAATTCCATGGCACTCTTGAGGGCATGGGTCAATGCTGATTTCCCGGTTTGAATCCACCAGCCGCACCGATAATGTTCCAGATCTTCCCAGGGGGTCTCTTTTGTTGTAATAACAGGAGTTCCGGATGCAAGTGCTTCGGCAACTACAATACCAAAATTTTCACTCAAAGAAGGCAGTACAAAAAGATCGGCCCTTTCTAATAACTCTTTTTTCCCCGCTCCGAACACAGGGCCGGCAAACTTAATGCGATGAAAAACAGCCTGTTTTTGTGCTTGAAACTTTAACCTATTTTCGTAATTATTCTCATTACTTCCGGCAATGATCAATGTCCATTCCGGATAAATGTGCTGCAACTCTGCCCACGCCTCTACAAGAAATTTTAGCCCTTTTTTGGGATGGATCCGGGACATAAAAACAACATAGCGACTTCCTCCCTTTGACTCTTTGCATTCAATGGATTCAGGCAAAGCATTAACGGTTAACCCATTGGGGATAATGGCGATTGGGTTTTTCAAACCGTAGTTTCTCATATTTTTCGCCTCGAGTTCTCCGGTTGCATGTATACAGGCTGCAAGCGCCAGGTTTTTATTTTGAAACCCTAAGCCGGCAACTCTTTTTTTCCATCTTGAAAACTTTAATGCGCCAGGTTCCAGCATACCCCTTGGACTTATTATGTATGGAATATTTTTTATTTGAGCAGACCGGGCCATGAAGTGTACTGGCAGTTGCCACAGGGCATGTCCGTGAAAGAGGTCTGGATTGCTTGAATAAATATAATTCTTTAATGCTTTTGAGCCTTTAAAAGATTTAATCCAGGAATCCGGCTTACATGTTTGAATTTTAAAAAAATCAGTTCCAACCAAAGGGACCTGCGATGGTGAACTTGTATGAACCAGTTCCACATAATGCCCTCTTGCAGCTATGGCATTGCATAAAAGGGGCACACTGCGAGAAGGTCCCCCATCATTTTTATCCAAAGATGAGATACAATGAACAACATTCATGTTATGAATCTTTCGAAATAAAAGCGCCAAGATGAGTAGCGAAACGATCTTTGAATGACGAATAGCTAAAATGTTTTTGCCACCTGAGAAAACCTTGTTCTCCCATGTGCCTGGCTTTTTCTCTATTACTCAATACTTCAATAATCCCACCTGCAAGTTCGCCATTTTTTTCAGAATCAATTATTAAGCCTGTTTTGCCATGCGAAATCACTTCAGCAGCGGCATCATAAACAGAACCAATAACCGGCAGTCCATGTCTCATGGCTTCAATATAAACAATGCCAAACCCCTCGCCATGACTCGGCATCACAAAAAGCCGTGAATTTTTATAAAGATCCTCAAGGTTTTCATCACTGACAAATCCTAAAAAGTCTATGCTGCTTCCGGTAGAAGACATATCAGCGATTTTCCTGATATTTTCCATGTCATTGCCCTTACCAACAATCTTCAACATGGCGTCAGGAATTTTTTTAATCACTCCCGGCCAGGAACGGATCAAACTTCGATGCCCCTTATCACGCCCCTTCTCCATTCGTGCCACAATAAGCACAAGCGGTTTTCTATTATGATAAGGAACAACTGTACCAGGGGCATCATCTGTTTCCGTCCCCAACCAGCAAACATGTGATTTTCGCAACTGACCATGAAGAGTCTCTACCCTTTTTTTTGTATAATGACTATTGAAGAGCACATAATCTGCATTGCGAAGATTCTCGATATGGCACTGCCTGGCATTTTGCCACACTTCAATACCGTGTGCCCAGACCATTGAGGGTCTTTTGGGTAAAAACGGTAAAATGTTATGCGACCGCATAACTCCCAAAAAATCATAAAGGAAATAATTGAACTTCACCCTTGCAAGATTATTATATAAAAAATACTTCAGATAAGAACCTTTTGTCGTCAACGCATTTTCAACAAATTGAGTCATTGGATATGTATCACTTAGTGAAAGAGCTTTAAGGTCATTAACCATTTGACCTTGCTCTTCAATAATCACCTTAGCCATGAGACGGGCGACTCTTGCAATCCCACCTTTGCCCGGACGTAAAGATTCCGTTGATAGGAATAGATTCTTACTGTTATTTCTGTGCTTCAATACTTTTGTATTTCAAATCAATTTCTTTATGGTTTTTCATAGAAATTAAATAAATTATCTAAATTCTACTCCAAAAAGAACCAGACAGCATTAAACTCTATCGTTTTGGATTTAAAAATTTGCTGCCTATCTCCCAGACTTTTATAAAGCCAGACTATATGGAGCGGCATACCCATTTGACGGCATCAATTGTTCCTTTCACTACTTCATCATATGAGTATAATTCAATCCTGTGCCTGGCTTCCGCCCCCATTCTTTTTAACTTATTTGGATTATTTGCATATTCAGCCAACAGCTCAAATAATGCGTAAACCTCACCGCAAGGATAGACCGCACCGGTCTGGTTTTCAATAATCAGATCCAAATGAGATCCGACCTGATCACTAACAATCGCAGGAAGTCCGCAAGCCATCCCCTCATTAATTACAAGCCCCCAGGTTTCACCATTATCTGATGGCAGAACCATGCAATCGGCCACAAGGTAAGCCTTTGCAAGTTCGCTCTGGTTCAAAAATCCGGTAAATGTAACAGGCAGGTTATGTTCGTTAACCAAACGTTCACACTCTTGTTTCAACTCTCCATCCCCTGTCATTAAAAGATGCATGTTCAACGAACGTTTATTATCTGCCTCATATGCCAGTAAAAAAGCTTGAATCAAATCAAGGGGTCTTTTCTTATCGATAAATTTCCCACAAAATAAAAATGTACATGCACCAGGATTTATTCCCCAAGCTGAACGAATGTTACCTCTTTCCGGTTTACGAGAAGTGACCATTTTCGTAAAATAAAGATTATCTATACAATAAGGAGCAAAAAAAAGTTTTTCTTCAGATACCCCGTTGTTAACGTAAAATGTTTTATTGCTTTTACCAATATTCAAAAAAGCAGCATACTGTTTTAGAAGAAGGCGATGTATTAATTGCTTCCACCATACCCTATACCTCAGGTCATTGGATTCCCCACGGATAATACACGGTATTTTATTTTTTTTACATGCCCAAAGCGTCTGAAGGCAGGATTTAACATGCCAGCCATTAATGATAAATGCATCAAACCGCGAATTGGACGAATTGAGCAAATTATAGATTTCAGGTGTATCACAACCTGTAAAATGTTCAGTTCCCGAATCTTTCGCAATATTATTCAATACGTTATACTTATACCCTTCAAGCAATGGAGTATCCCACATAAACTCAACGCCAAAGCCTTCACCCTGCTGTTTTGCATCAGGAATCATGCAGTAAAAAACTATCAGGTCAATTTCCGGATGTTTGTGCAGAAGCCTAAACCAGGGTGTTTTGTATTGGATGGGGTGAGTTTCCAAAATACCTATTTTATACATTTGCTAAACAATCCCTGCCTTTTTGTATCTATCAGCTTGGGTCCCTTTCTGTTCAATTGAACAGCCTGAAAAAAAGCCCTGATTTCACCAACTAACTTCACTGGAATCCACCAGGGATGCTTTAAATGGAATTTTGTCCGGACTTCACGGAAAGGTCGTTTACAAATATAAAGCCATTTATCCCACCCTTTTCCACAACGCAGTGCGTAATAATAATCTCCGACGCCATGTATTGGACTGATTGATGTCAAATGGCTCCCCTGAGAACGAGTTCCGCCGCTTGATGCACGAAGATGCCTGATGGATGCCTTCGGCGCAAACCTTATCTTCCCGCCTTTTTTTATAATACGCCGGGCAAATTCGGTTTCAAACCGATATGAAACAGGTGGGAAAAAATTCTCGTCAAAACCTCCTACCTCGATAAACTTATCTCGCTTTACAGAAAGATTTCCAGCCATTACATTGGTCACATATCGAGGATTTGAACCATTGAATTGAAAGTCGAGATCCTGCTTCAAACACACATTCTGAGTTCCCAAGCCTGCTATCGTACCCACATCCGGCTCTTTTCCCCTCTTCAATTCGTCAAATCCGCCTGATTTTTGATTCCAGTCTTTCGGTTGTAACACCTGACCCACCACCACCCAGGCATCAGGATTCATTTCATGAGTATTTCGATGTGCTTTTATCAAATTCTTTGAAGGGATAATATCATCATCTAGGAAGAGAACAATAGCTCCTTTTGCTTCTAGCGCACCTCGGTTCATGGAACCGGTAATAGAAGGTTTTAATAGTTTAATCCATCGAATTTGCTCATTTTCATTCCATTTGGTTAATGCCGTCACTGTTTCAGGTTCATAATCCGGAGTTTGATCCATAACCAGCAACTCATAATAACTGTCTGGCAATCCGAGAAGGCTTGTAATGGTATCACAAAGTACTTTTTCACGGTGATAAGTTGGAATAATAACTGAAAGCATAACTCATTTTTACTTTATTTTTCTTTAAATAATTCGAATCATAAACTATTTATGATGACCATGACGCATCGATTAGAGTTCATAGCCGTAAATCCGAATTCGCCTTAATCACATTATACAAATTTTGATCCCATAAATTCCCACTTTTGAAATATTTCACAAAACCGTCTTCCGGTTTATTTCGCGGGTATAATAACCGGTATAACAACAGTCTCATTTCCCCTCTCGCAATTAAGCTTAACGCATGCCTAAAACTGAAATTTAAAGAATTTGATTGCAATTGATTAACTTTCCATCCCAACCCTTTTACAAGCGCAATGAACCCTTCTTGCAAAATAATACAGATATCAAATTTGCTCAGAGCATCTTTCGCCCGAGCAAATATTGCGTCGTTGACATCATGGGGGCTGTTGTTATGACCTGATAATACCCTGCAATAATAATTGAACATCGTAAATGATCTGCCACGTGTGGCCACATAATCTTCTAATTTCCTTGCCAGCGTAAATCCATAATACAAATCAAAATAAAAATTTGATACAAATCTGTCAAGAGGATCACGCAGACATGTAATCAATTTAACCCTATGGTCTTCAGAGAGAACACGCAGGCATGGAAGCCCCCACTCCGTTGCAATAAAAGTAATGCTCTCTTTCTCACACAGGTTGATAAAGCGCCTCAGCTCATCCTCAGAATATTTCCACAACTCAATCTGATTGCCACGACTATCTATAGGATTGCCATTTTGATGATTCAGCCAAAGCCTCTCATTATTAGCCTCAGCTAAATCGACGATTGAAGTTCCTGCTGCTTTGTGGAAATGCTGAAACCATATCAGCCGGTATTTTTTTTTGATAATCATATTCTTTCTCACGAAAAATCAAAATTGAACATAGCGATCATTTATTTCCTTTATCCGTCCTGTTAAATACTCATTGGCGGACTTTGGACCTTTAATGCATATTCCCCGGCAATAAAAGCTTTTACACACTGGCAGACAGAGCATTTTGTATGATTTATCATTACAATTTATACCTTATTTATTACAATAGGCTTAGATGAGCAGGACTCATTTTTAGACAAATGTCTGACATAAACGTATCCAGGCACGAATGCTGAATAAATTTTCATTGATGGCTTTAAAAAAATATTTTCTTGAACCCTGTTTATCTCGATGCCGTAAATTTTCAGCAATAAAATAATACCCTGGTTCCAAGTCATTTTTCTTTTTGCTTTTATATTTTAAGGGTCTGATTTCAGAAGCTCTTGTTAAGAAGGGGGTGTCATCTTCACCCCGCATTCGGGCAACAAAAGCACCTTTTGAGCATTCAGCTATCTGATCCTGCCGCTTTTTCATAGTCATGCTAATTCCATCAGGAAGAATACGAACCCTGTAAAGCACTTGCGGGATTAAATAAAATTTTGATTTCTCTGCCATTCGGTACCATAAGTCCCAATCCTGGCCTAAATAAAACTGCCAGCGATATCCATCGACTTTTTCATATATTGATTTTCGGAACATGACGGAGCCATGATGGGCAATATCACCGGATAAGCCTTGGTACAAATTTTTCGGTATCATATTAACCGGTACACTGACTTCCGTTTTTCCCTTATTCGTCCACATCAGCTCCCATTCAGGTGCACAAAATTCAGTCCAGCAGGAAACAAACCCCACATCCCAATATGCATCAAGCACTTCTTTCTGAAGTTGCAAGCGATTTGGCAACATCATATCACCCACATCCACTCTGGCAATATATTCCCCATTAGCGTCATTACAACCATCAATCAAAGCCCTGGTGAGCCCCTCATTTGCTTTGCTAATGACTTTTATCCGGCTGTCTTTCGCAGCGTAATCACCTATAATCAATTGGGTTTCAGGATCAGGCGAGCCATCGTTGATGATAATAAATTCAAAATCTATAAAGCTCTGAGCAAGCACAGTGTCAATCGTTTCAGACAAATACCCTGAATCATTATACGTGCTCATGACGATTGAAATCATGGGATTCCCGGGACTCATTTATCAGATTATATTCTTTATCCATTGTTTCAATGAGGCTGCCATATCATAAAATTGATTACTTTTATGCGGCCCGATTATTTTTTTAACAAGCCTGTAGGCGATTGCTTTCGATATTATTTGTTGTTTAGAGGATTCTTTCAGAAGTTCAAATAACTTTTCACTCTGGTCTTTGAGACCGGCATCTGCTGTCCGTCGCATTTCCAGAAACACCTGGCAATAATGAATGTACCATTCCGGATCATTTTCAGGGACTCCCGCCTCAAATGCGCATGCGTTCAGAAACGGTAGAAGTTTAGCGATATTTTCCAGTTTATTAATATCCATGCCACCGGTAGTTAACCTCTCGGAATTGTGTTGCCGGTGATGGGAAACATAAGAGTGACAATTAATCAGTTTTATTCTTAGCGCTCCTGCGCTCGCGTCATAATACCAGTCCTCCCCCATTCGCATACTTTGCCATTGGCCGATACGATCACAAACGCTTTTTCTATACAAAGGAGTATGGGTATTCCACCATCGCAAGGTCAACAATTTTGGAAAAAGAAAGAAGTGATTGTTTCCGGTTTCCTTGTAAGGGGCTTCAAGAATGTCATTATTTTCATCCACCAGCCGTGTTTGACCATATGCAATGCCACAGCCTGGATTTTTTTCGAATGCCTGGACCTGATCTTTAAATTTATTCGGCAATAAAATATCATCAGAGTCAAGATATTGAATAAATTTACCTTTTACTAACTGGCGGCCGGTTTCCCTGGCTTTGCCCGGCCCCCCGTTATCCTGATGAACTGCTTTGATAATGTCCGGATACTTTAAAACCAAATCGTCAATCGTTTCTTTGGTTGTATCCGTTGATCCATCATCCACGATAATAATTTCAATAGGACGATATACCTGGCAAAGCACACTATCAACTGCCTCTTTAAGAAAAAAAGCCCGATTGTAAACCGGAATTATTGTCGAAACCAATTCAGCCATTTTTCAACAGGCGAATCCTTTTCTCTGAAGGGACAAGCCTTTTATTTTCCAATAATTTAGTAGTGGGATTGCTCGTATCATATTTTAAAACTTGCCATGGATGCCAAAGGTGTATGATTGGCATGTATGTATGTTGCCAGACCTTTAAAGTCAAACAGCGATCCCAGAATTCATTATCTTCTCCACCCCAACCGATAAACTCCTCATCAAACCCCCCGATATGGAAAAAGGATTTTTGGGTAATCGCAAAACTGCCCCCTGCTTCCAAATTTTCTATAACCTTTTCACAGATCACTTTATTTGTAATGCTTCCGCTTCTGAAGATATTATGAGCAGATTTCTCATTGGTGTAGAAAATAAATCGTTTAAGATTAATCGCCTCGTAACCATCTTTTTTTATTTTGGAAAAGATTTCTTTGCCATAGGACTCTGGAATCAGCATATCATTATCATGACAAATCAGGATACTGCCACAGGCTGATAGTGATCCGACATTAAAAGCCCGACTGCGTGAGTAAGCCATATCTTTTTCCGGCAAAGGTGAATGAATATAACGAACCCAGGAGGGTAATTGATTCTCAATCAAAGGCTCATTATCCTGCTCCACCACAATACACTCAAAACAGACTCCTTTCTGGGCCGCTATCGTCTTTAGCGTCAATAATAAGTGCAGGAGCCTTTGAATACCACGATGACCGATCAGAAAACTTACTTCAGGGACATCAGGAGCATATTTTTCATTCGAGCATATTTTTGAATTTGAAATGTAAGCCGGATGACTTGCTGTTGATATTGGATATTGTTGTAAAGCTTTGCTCAGCATAATTGATGATGTAAAAGGAAAAACATTGCATAAATGAAGTGGACGAGTGAATTCCCAATTGCATTTAATCCCTTTTTCACAGATATCCAAATCGTCATTTCGATTCTTCATATAGATCCAGCCGTTTTGACTCCACAGCCTTAAGCACCACAAAAACCGGGGCCAGTCAAAAACAAACGTACCTAATATGTGACGTATATTATTCGTCACATTTATGCTCGTTTTCTAATTGATTTTCAATCTGTGAAACCTCACTAAAAAATTGTTCTGAATACGGTGGGATCTTGCTGTAAGCATGCGGCCATTCAGAACCTGGTCCTTTACTCATAAATTTTTTGACTAAAATCAGTCTTACCGTTTCTGCCAGGGAACACCCCAAGAATTTATCAAGGCGGCCTTGTGGGATATGACGCCAGTATTTTTCTGTCAGCGCCTTATTTGGAGGTAAGTCAAGCAGCTTATCAATAACATTTATCCAGGCCTCAATTGATTTGGATCTTGAATAGCGGTTGTTAACAAGTTTTAATCCTTCGCTGTTCAATCGCACGAAAAGTTCAGGGGTGTCAAAAAGTGCTTCTATAACTTCAGCCGCTTTTTTTGTATCTCCTATAGGGAATTTCATGCAGTTACGCTTATGAATTAATGCATTTTCAGCTTTTGAACCAATGTATTCCGAGCTGACAACAACACATCCATGAGCCATCGCTTCCCATGCTACAATTGGACCTGTTTCCCACAATGAAGTGATAATCAATATATCTGCCTGCAAATAAAGTTTTTCTCCCAATTCCGTTGGCACCAGTTTTCCTAAAAATTTGACTTTTCCTTTTTGTATATGCGTTTTAAACGCATTTCGTAATTGGATTTCCTCAGGCCCTGAACCTGCTATTAATAGCTTATAAGAAACATTTTTTTCATCTAATTTATTAAAAATTTTGAGAAGGTCATGGATTCTTTTTTGGGATTGTTCAAGACGACCTGAATACGCAACGACGATCTCTTTTTTTTTACTGATTGTAGCAAGAGCATTCGGGCTATCAGGGATTAATACGCCATAGGGAGCATAAAATATTTTTGATTTTTCAAATGCAGCCACATCTTCTACAATCTTACATGTAAGCCTGTTTGTGCAAACAACGGCATCAAGAACATGCTTTGTCCTTTTAATATCATCGTAATAATCTGCTTCGATGCCATGCAGAGTCATTGCGACCTTGCCATGCCAGCCTTTTGTGCGTGCCCGAAGACAACCTTCGTATGTATCAGCAATATTAACCCCGAGTACAAGATCCGGGTTTTGAGCAAGAAGAGCTTTCATCACAGCGCGTGCCCGCCCCTCAGGCGTACATGTTAAACATTTAATAATCGTCCAATTTTCATATTTAAATTCATTAATAAATGGTTCCGGTTTGTTAAAATTAGGACCCTCTACAACGCCAACACACACATCCAGACCTTTTGATTTGAGTCCGGGATATAAATAAGATAACCAATGCTGAACACCCCCAAAGAGTGCGGCTGAACCGGTTATAATGAGAATTTTTGAATTTTGAGTATTATTCATAACCAACCAAAAAGATTTTGGAATGGATTAGAGTGACTTTTCTATTCAATAATGCACCAAAAATTAATATGAAAAAAGAATCACCACTCATCATCAGCACTATACAATGGCAGTTCAAACTTTTCGAAAACAGCCCTTATCTCTATAGTCTCTTCAGATGTTAGTTTCTTACGCCACTTATCTATTTCATTTATGCTTTTTCGCTTTACTTCATGCATATGCTTAATTCTATCTTCACCACCTGCACCAGAACTCATCTCAATATGTTTTTGTTTAATTTTATCTGTATAGGGCAATTCTAACCAATTATAAAGAGCCCTGAATTCATTAACCGGCTCACGGCAAAGAGCCTCAAACATTATAGCTCTGATCGAATCGCTTTCTTTACAAAAATTCCATAGCACGTAACTTAGGCATCCGTGAAGTAATGCACCGGCACAAATGGACTCACCTGCATCTATTGCTTTGACAATATCACTCTCAAATGGTTGCAGATAATCTTCAATTAATTGTTTGTCTTGAAGAAACCGTTTAAGATGCGAGATGCTTCCCCATTTTAACCTATGAATACTATATACCCAAGCCGCAGGATGTCTGAACATAACCAGAGTTTTTAAATCGAATTGTTTTGTCAGGTATCGACTCAACAAACAGGCATTAGGGTCTTTTATTAATACTCGTCTTATTGGGAACGGCATAAAATTCCCCGGCATTAACGGATGTGAAGTATCAACTGTCTTGCTCATACTACGAAAATTGCCATTGAGAAGCCCTGTTACATATGAATTGATGTGATTGTTCACGCAATTGACACGCTGATACATATAATCAACATGGAACCTGGCCCTATTCGGGTTAAAAGGTTCATGTATATGCCATATTCCTGAAAAGGCCAGCAATGTTCCCACCCACGTTGTGCCAGACCGCATCGGCCCAGTAACCATTATTGGGGGTTTTCCATGCGACTGCGCCAATAGACCTTTCAATACACTTGGATACTTGACCCAAGATGAAAGTAGCTGCCCAATTATTAGTTTGCTAATGTAATTATTTGATTTTTTAACCATTGAACTCAAGTATAATTTTCACAGAACCGACCATATATCCTTTAATTTTTTTACTTGTCGAATAAAAGACTCGCAGCGATAAAATCTGAAAAAAATTGTTCAGTACTTTCCGAATAAAATGGCCACTCTTCCCTAGCGCCAGAATACGCAAGAGGTTTATTTATAACTTGGCGAAACATGCGTACAATTTGTGGTGGTACTTTTATATTTTCAAGTCGACCCTCCGGGAGTGGTTCTGAAATATCACCAATCGGAATTCTTCTATGCTCCATATTCTTTTTAGATGAGACTTCTGTTAGGAGTTCCTCCCATTTCTGAACCATTGATTCAATAGATCTATGCTGTATCGCATCCCACTTTGCTTGTTGTGACAGGCCAACTAAGAAATCATAATCATTATGAGATCGGATTAATTTCTGAACAGCCACATTGAAATCACCCACATCAAACAGCAAACAATTCTTTTCATTTTTCAAAAAATCTGCCGCTCGAAGACCAAGATATCGTGAACAAACAGGAACAACACCATGGTGCATAGCTTCCCATACGACTAAAGGACCGGTCTCCCATTCCGAAAAAAGTAACAAAACATCGATATTAGGATAAAAAATTTTATACAGCTCATCTTGTGATAAAAAACCCAGAAAGCTTATATCTAAGCTTTTACATTGCAAAAGTTCTCTTCGTAGTCGTTCTTCATCCGGTCCGCTGCCAGCAATTTTAAGTAAAAACTGTTGTTTTTTATTTTTTGCCAATTTTTTACAGCATTCAACAAGATCAAAAATTCTTTTGTGTGATTGTAAAAGTCTTCCGCAATAGCCGATTCTCAGTTTATCGGAAACTTCTATGCGTGTATCTTTTTCTGCTTTATATACACCATGCTCTATGGTGCATATCTGTTTTTGAGAAATCCCGCAAAGCTCTAAAGCCACACTTTGGCCGAGCTTATCCATGCACACAATTTTATCGATCCATGCACCAAAGTTGGCAATGTCTGCAAATGCGCAATAATTGTGTTCATGAACCGGTAATACGATTTTCAAATCTCCCTTGAGTTTCTTGATTTGACATGCGGCAATCAGGGCCTCACGGCACATCAAAGGTATAACAATATCAGGATGAGAGTGCTTGATGTGCTTTCTTAACAGATAACAACGATCTCGAGCCGAGCTAAACCGGCCATCAATAATAGTTATCTTAAGAACAGGATGAGCCTTTTGATACACTTCTGGATTATGATCTTTTATACCCTTCACAAGACATACATGCACTTTATACCCCTTCCTACAAAGAGATTCGTACATTATATCCAACCATGATTCAACGCCGCCCAGATACGGATATGATTTTGAAATAATTAAAATTTTAGTCATCAGATCGGCTAATCTCTAAACTTTGTTTATTCGCTTAAACTTTGAATAGTTATATACTAACGAACAAAAAATTTTAAATGTTATTTTTATTCCTGCATCAGGGAGGCAACGTCGAATCATTTCCAAACAATTATGAGGATTAAGAAATGTAAATTGAAACCGAAGCAACAAAATAAATAAGCAAAACCCCCTATTTCCATTTTTATTCAAAATATTATTTAAATAGTATAAAATTGCATG
Organism: Desulfococcaceae bacterium; assembly: GCA_030145385.1. Taxonomy (GTDB): domain Bacteria; phylum Desulfobacterota; class Desulfobacteria; order Desulfobacterales; family Desulfosalsimonadaceae; genus SURF-3. The sequence continues at coordinate 59,277 of JAQYVU010000003.1, read as the reverse complement.
TCCAATAAATATTTTTGAACTTTGTTCATATTGCTTTTCAATTTTTCCAATTTTCTTCCATTGTTTGTAAGTTTGAAGAATAACCGGGTATGAAAATTTTACAGGATAATTAGAAGTTACTGTATTGCCAGATGTTTGAGTATAATAAAAAACAAGTTTTTTATTGATAAACGCAACCGGGGCTGTCCAAGCTAACCTCGCCCATAAATCCGTATCTTCACCGACAGGCACACCTATCGGGAAGCCACCAATAGCCAGAAATGTTTTTCGATGTATCGTAATACTACTTGATAAATATAAGCACCCATTTTCAACACTTGCTTTGAAAAAATCCTTCACTATCCCATTAATATTCTCCGAGACCAGAACTTTTTCATTATCGCCTTTCAAAATAGAATTCACCCCGATGATTCTTACAGCAGAATAATTGTGTATTCCTTTAATAATTATAGAAAGGAAATCCCGCATCCATTCATCATCTGCATCCAAAAAAGCGACCCATTCGGAGTGGGCTTCATATACACCTCTATTCCTTGCAGCACTTACCCCTTTATTTTTCTGCTGAATTAATGTAATTCGTGAATCTTTGAACTTTTTTACCTCTTTTGCAGAATTATCTGTCGAACCATCATCGACAATTATCAGCTCAAAATTCTCATGGTTTTGATTTAAAACACTTTGAATCGCCCGGGCGACATATTCTGCTTTGTTATAAAGGGGGATAACTATTGAAATAAACATCAAAAATGTTCTTTTATTAAATATTTTGAAGTGTTTTTTTTAAAAGTCGCTTTGATTCTTGGCGCATTCCTACTAATTTCCCCGAACACTTGTTCCAGTCTACATTTCGGCAATTCACTTCAATTCTACTTAATGAACCAATATCAAAAACAAATCGGGATAATAAATTTAAATCTTCCAATATGTCAGTCATCCTGATTGATTTATTCTTTTGTTCACCGACTAAACTCACAGCGATAAAATCAATTTGAAAGTTTAATGAAAGCGCAAGACCGTGAAAAGAACTCGTTACGACATACCTTGCATTCTTTATAATGTTTAAAAGTTGTAACGGAGTGGGCTGAATGGAATATTTCATAAACCGCAAAGAGGACTTAACATACACAATAGGTAAGCCACACTCTGATTTAACTTTTTCCAAAGTTTTTTGGAAAAGTTCATTATTTTGTAGTGGATAAGCAAGAATGTAATCTCCTTTAATTAGCTTTTTTTTTCTAATTGGATATTGATCAACATTAAGTAAAAAAGTTGGGTCTAATACTCGTATTGCTTTTTTATTTGAGTGTTCTTCCACAATATGAATAGCACTTTTTTCACGAACGAAAATAGTATCAATCATTGTTAAATAGTTTTTCAACTGCTCATTAAATTTTGGGACTTCCCCCCTGCCGAAACTAGCAGCATAAGCAATACGATAGATATCTTTAGTCCCGAAAACCCCAAAATATGCAGGATCATAGAACCCGCCTGTAAGTTCATAATTCCATATTTGATCACTCCCCAAAATACAAACATCAATTTTAGGCGGTCTTTCTTCTAATTCTTGTAATGAATAATAAGTTTTTTTGGTGAGAGGAAGATATGATTTAATATTTTTTATTAAAAAATTTTTTCCATTCAAATAAAAAACATTTTCTCCATTAAAGCCAAAACGACGCCATGACCATTTAAGCTTATCAAATTGCCAGAGAGCTTCACGTCTATGTTCAGGCAAATAATCAATTACTTCAACGCTATGTCCTAAGCCTTTAAGATAAGTTGCAAGTGCATAAGCCTGAAAAAAAGCACCATAACTCGGCGCATGATGAAATGTTACAATACCAATTTTCATCAATTTAACCTTTGGTTAATTTTTCTTACCTTAAAACTATTCAATGATGAGGCTCAATCGTCTATTATTTCAATAATAGTGTACTTTCAATATCTTTGCGAACAGGTTTAACTGCAACACGTTCGGGGAAACCGCAAACCGCACCAATGACAATCACTTCATATTCGGGAATGCAAAAATAATCTCTCAAAAATTTATCTGAACCTTCATCGTCCAACCAAATTAGCTGTGTCATACTCATTCCAATAGAGGAAGCCATGAGGACTCCATTCGCAACTGCCAACGCAGTATCCAATGTTGGGACAAACAATTCCCTTGGAAAACTATAAGATCTCAAATCAACACAAAATAGAAAAAATGAAGGGACAAAATCACTGAATCCTGTAAAACCATGAAAACAGCTTGCAAGCTTGACTGCAACACGGTAATCAATTGTTGCATAAATTTTCAATGTCTGACGGTTACTGCTAGAAGCTGCTTGTAATGCAGCCTCGACAATTTTTTCAACATGAGCTTCCAATACTTTTTTTTTATTAAAAGCTCTACTGGATGTGCGTATATTCAGTAAAGATAACAATTCACTTGGATTAATCGGTGGCGGACTTGGTATAATCCCAAAAGGCTTAATATCAGTCAAATTTCCATCCTGGCGTCTTCTATACTCCTGTATTATTTCAATTGCCCATTGCAAAGTTACTTCATCACTATCACCAAACTGGTCAATAATTTTCATAGCAGCTCTATAGTTAGACTCACTATGCCCAGCTTCCCAGTCTTCGCGATGTAAACCTTTATCAATAATATGAGCATGCATTCTCAGTAAAGAAAGATGGCTTTCAGAATCGTGATTTTTTTCTATACTTAATTTACGATACCGCTTTATTTTTTCGCTGAAGGGATCAAATGGATCCTGCACATTCCTCATTTTTTTAATTAAATATACTGCTTTGGACGGTAGAAGTTGTTTCAACAAATTAAAAATTTTTTGCCTTAACGAAAAAACTAAACTCATTGCTTCTTCCATTTTTAATTTTGGATATAATACAATGTTATGTATAAATTCTGACACGATACAGAGGCAAAATCTATTAAAAAAATAGAAATATTTTTTTAATATTCAATCAATGTCTGTAAGCTTCCAGTGATGATCACAAAACACATAAGCTTCGCCTGGAGGCGGTAAATATCCATTCCCATATACATCACTGGGTAATATATTTACTCGCGCTGCTGATTCTATATGATCAATAACACCATCTGGGCTATCTAATGCGACATTAACCAAATACTCACCCGGTAGCAATGGGAGTCTATCAATTTTACACTCAAATTTTCCCTTCAAAAAAACATTAAGAAATAATTTCTTCTGTATCCGAGTCCCCATGTAAAGAATCCGATTTCCTTTTAAGTCATAAAAGGCAAGGCTGCATTCTGGCCGATCAACTTTTATATTTCTTTCATAATAAAGAAAAATAGTTACCGAACAGCCACAAGATAATTCAAAAGATGGTTTTTTACCTTTCTCTACAAACACTATCTCTTTGAATCTAATCCCACCACTGCCATATCTATCTTTTCTATCTGACAACTTAATATCGGCACAAATTTCACGTTCACGAATATATTTATCAACAACGTTTTTACAAAACCCTCTAAAACTGATCATTCCTGCTTCAATTAAAAGTCCTGCACCACATAGATTCTCTACAGCAGCCATATTATGACTCACAAACAAAACCGTTCTTCCAAGCCCAGCCACATCCTTCATTTTACCAATACATTTTTTCTGAAACTCCGCATCACCGACAGCAAGGACTTCATCCACTATCAAAATTTCCGGTTCCAAATACGCTGCCACAGAGAACCCCAAGCGAACAGTCATTCCGGAAGAATATCGTTTAACCGGCGTATCAATATAACGCTCACATCCCGAAAAATCGACAATCTCATCTAATTTTTGCGTTACTTCAGATTTTGTCATACCATTGATGGCACCATTTAGGTAAATATTCTCACGGCCTGTTAACTCAGGATGGAAACCTGTTCCCACTTCAAGTAATGATGCAATCCGCCCCTTAACCTTGACATTGCCAGTTGTTGGAGCTGTAACCCGAGATAATATTTTTAATAGTGTAGATTTCCCGGCCCCGTTCCGGCCGATAATTCCCAAGACTTCTCCACGTTTGACTTCAAAGTTAATATCCTTTAACGCCCAGACATATTCGGAATCACCGTTTTGAGTTCTGTCGTTGGATTCGCCAATTTTGAGATAGGGATCGGGCTTGCCTCGGAGTTTTGCCCACCATCTGTTAAGATCGTGGCCGAGAGAACCTGTACCAACAAGCCCGAGGCGGTATTGTTTGCTTAAATTTTCGACTTTTATAACTGTATTGTTCATAGTTTCTGGTGCTTGGTTCTTAGTTCAGTGTTCTTGGTTCGTGATTCGTTATTTTGTGGCTTGCTTTAGATATTTTATAAATCCACCGATCTTTTGTTTCGTTTGTTCAGCCAGTTATAAATATTCTCAAAAGTACTTGAGGATATATAATTCTGATCAAGAACAACATACAATTGGCTTTCAACTTCTGCGCAGGATCTTTGTGCATATGATAAAAACCAGGCGAATTCTTTATTTGTGCCGAAATCTAAGCCCTCTGCAATATTATGCATCACTGATCCGGAAGCTCTGGTAATTTGATCTTTTAATCCCCAATCTTTTCTAAATCCCTCTGAATTGGCAATGGTATATACTTCTTTTGCAAGCTGCCGCGCTAATTGCCAACCTTCAATATCTTCAAATCGTCTTATTGTCATTTTTTTTTCTAATTTATAGTGCTTGGTTCGTAGTTCGTGGTTCGTGGTTTTCAAACAAAGGACTAAGCACCACGAACCACGAACTGCCTAAACTGTATCCATAAACGTCCGTTCAACACTCGTAAACAAAACGGCCCCCACAAAAAGAACAACCGCTGTAAATGCTGCGGAATACCCCAGGTAGGCCCAGGAAAAAGTACCTTGTCCCATGAATCCATACCTGAATGTCTCAATAATCGGCGTCATGGGATTCGCCAGTATAAAAAATTTATATTTATCAGGAATGGATGAAAGCGGATAAATTGCCGGTGTGGCATACATGGCAAGCCGAACACCAAATTCCAGGAGAAATCGCATATCGCGGTATTTAGTCGTCATGGATGAAAAAATTATCCCGAATCCCAGGCTCATTCCGGCCATGAGAAGAACAAGCACAGGAAAAAGGAAAATGTACATATTGGGTCTGATTTCAGCACCCGCAGACACATAATATCCCATAAAGCAGAGAAAAAAGGCAAACTGCAAAGCAAATGTGAGAGATTGGGAAATCACAATGGAGACAGGTACCACCAGACGTGGGAAGTATACCTTGCCGAAGATATGAGCGTTGTTTACAAATGTGGAGGAACAAAGAGTCAGACTGCTTGAAAAATAAAGCCAGAGAACATTTCCAGACAGATAAAAAAGCATCTTTGGTAACCCGTCCGTTGAAAGTTGAGCAATATTTCCAAAAACAATGGTAAACATAATAGTGGAAAGAAGCGGCTGGATAACAAACCAGGCGGGACCCAAAATTGTCTGTTTGAACTTTGACACAAAATTCCGGCGAACAAACAGCATGATCAGGTCCCGGTACCGCCAAAGCTCTTTTAACTGTAAGTCAAAGAGCCCTTTTCCGGGTCGAATAATAAAATCCCAGTCCGGTTCATTCTCACTATCAACAATGCATGCTACTCGTTCTGCTGTATTCATATTTTAAAATGACCTTTTGTGACACCTGCCTACATCAAAACATATATATTGGCCGATCAAGAAGAAGTCTCGTCGGTGAGTAAATACATTTTTTTATTGAGAATACGGGCTTTGCGATGGATTAAATAAATAAAATTTATCAGTTCATCATTATACCACCTGAAATCGTACTTCACTTTACTTCGATTCCGCATTATGAAGTTTTTATTACCCATTGCGATATGGGAGTTGTTGTGACTGACATCAAGTCTTTTATGTAAAGTAAGCCCTACATTTTCTATTTGATTACCAATAAACAGATCGGGGTCACTACAAAATCGCTCGTAGAGATTGATGGAAAAATTTACATTCCGGTTTTCAAGATAATCTGCAAATTGTATATTCTTACCTACCCACAAGTTGAAGCTTCTAAAAACATTACTGAATGACCGCACAGCATCTGATTTATTCATTATTGACATGACAAAACTACGCACGTCTTTAACATTAAAAATGACAAGAAAATTTTCCAAAGGGATATTAATAATCGAATGATTGTCAATTAAGGTTTTCAGCACATTTAGTGACTTTGACGAATCAACGATACAGACATCTTCACCGACAGAGTTTCTGATGTGATCAATTAAAAATCGGTATTTATTAACTAGTGAATCATTAGAATTCAGGCCATTTAAATGGACTAAATGTTTCCAGAATCTACATTTATCCCATGTTGTACCGCAAGAACACAACTTTACATCTGAATACTTTCCCCATTTCTCCATATAGTGATTCATGTGTGTTGGAGAAAAAAAAGAAGCTATTTCCCCCAAGCCAATGACTTTCGGATGCTGACTTAAAAGGTGGTCCGTGAGTGTGGTTCCACTATGTTCCAGGCCAGCGATATAGATATATTTCATTTTTTCACCGATTTAATTAACAATATGCCTATAAAATTGACATTAAACCCTGCTGACGATGACAAGCTAAAAGAAAACCTCATTTCAGCATATTATATTTTTTTCGAGTATCAACCGGTTCTTATGCCAGTTCCAGGCGGTTTCAACAATTGATATGAGATCCGAAAATGCTGGTTTCCAGCCCAGTTCATTCCGAATCAGCGTGGCATCTCCCACCAAGCGAGCGGGATCACCGGCACGGCGCTGGCCGATTTGCACCGGAATACTGCATTTGGTTACTTTCCGAGTGGTCTCGATCACCTCATTAACGGAAAACCCTTTTCCATTTCCCAAGTTATAGGCACAGGCACCATTCATGCTTTTTAACTTTTCCAAGGCCAGAATATGTGCCTCCGCGATATCGGTGACATGGATATAATCCCGGATACATGTGCCGTCGGGTGTATCATAATCATCTCCAAAGATGGTGATCTGTGATCGCTTCCCAGCGGCGACATCTAAAATCAATGGAATCAGATGCGTTTCCGGATCATGCTTTTCACCGATTTCACCATCAGAATCGGCCCCGGCCGCATTAAAATACCGAAGGGAAATCGAACGAATGCCGTGGGCCGCATGAAAATCTTTGAGCATCTGTTCGACCATGAGCTTTGAATTCCCATAAGGATTGATTGGAAGCTGGGAATGGTCTTCTGAAATGGGCATTTTCTGCGGCATCCCATAGGTGGCACAGGTGCTGGAAAAAATAAATTTATCGATTTGATGGTCCCGCAGGGCCTCCAGCAGGGTCAATGCGCCGGCCATGTTGTTTCGGTAATACTTGCCCGGGTTCTCAACCGACTCTCCCACATAGGCATATGCTGCAAAATGCATCACTGCCTCCGGCTGGTAGGCGGCAATCACCTCATCCAAACGATCCCGATCCAGGATATCCCCTTTTTCAAGAGGCCCCCATTTGACTGCCCATGGATGCCCGTAAACCAGATTGTCATAAGTAATCGGCGTATAGCCGACCGCAGAAAGAGCTTTACAGGCATGACTTCCGATATATCCGGCCCCGCCGGTAACAAGTATTCGTTTTTGATTGTGTGACATTTTTAAAACCATTTAAAATTAGCCGCAGACACACGCAGATGAACACAGATAAAACAATGAATAAGATGTATTCTCGCCCGCTTTGCTTGAGATCGACAGGAACGCTGAAAAAATTTATGGGGGAAAATTCTGAGAGAGCCCTTTAAAAGGGTTTTAGTAAACCGATTCTTTTCGACAATCAAATAATTTAGAAATATTCCAAGCGCCAATTGAACGTCAAAATCACGAAATAAAAAATGCGCCTGAAAATCGTCAGGAAATTTCCTCTCCGTGCCTGATAATCTCATCCACAAGATTACCTCATTTCAAAGGTATAGGGAGTAAAAGCATAGGCTCTATACAATTATTTATTAATCTGCGCAGAGGCACGATTTCCCGTCTGTCCTGAAAACGGTCACCCGAAAAAGTTTTCGAGATCAAAGCAACATCCACATCACTTTCTTCCCGGGCTGAACCCTTGGCCCAAGACCCGAAAAGCAATGCTTTCTGAGTTCAGCGATATAGCTTCTCACGTCCCTAATGATGGCATCTTTTGAAACAGCCATTTCTTCATTTCCTCGATTTGGTTTAAATACTGAATTGTAAATTCTTTCGTGCATCTTTTATAATATATTCTGCCTGCTATCGTTTCATGAACTTTTTCTAAAAATTTGTTATTAAGTTATTTTTTGGCTATTCTGCAACAATTTGCATAAAAGTCATGACAATTCAGCAAAACAATGCAAAATAGTCGATTTTATTTTTTTATATTGATGATTGCAAGCAGTTGAATAATCGATATAAACTTCTGGTTTAATTCTGCATCAACTGTTCAAAATAATCGATGGTATTTTTCAGCCCTTCTTCCAGCTCAATTTTAGGTTCCCATCCAAGCTTTTCTTTGGCAAGTGTAATGTCCGGCTGACGTTGAGTCGGGTCGTCTGTTGGCAATGGGTTGTTTATGAGTTTTGACTTTGAGCCGGTAAGGTCAATTACTTTTTCCGCCAGTTCTAAAATGGTAAATTCATTCGGATTGCCCATATTAATCGGGCCGGTAACGTCGTCTGCTGTGTCCATTAACAGGACAAACGCTTCAATCAGATCATCCACATAACAAAAGGAACGGGACTGAGAACCGTCACCATAGATGGTGATAGGTTCATTTTGAAGTGCCTGCACAATAAAATTGGAAACTACCCGGCCATCGTTGGGATGCATATGAGGGCCATAGGTATTAAAAATACGGGCCACTTTGATTCGGAGTTGATGCTGCCGCCAATAATCGAAAAACAGAGTTTCCGCACAGCGTTTTCCCTCATCATAGCAGGAGCGGAATCCAATGGGATTTACATGTCCCCAGTAAGATTCCTGCTGAGGATGGACTTGAGGATCGCCGTACACTTCAGAAGTTGACGCCTGAAAAATTTTAGCTTTTACCCGTTTTGCAAGTCCCAGCATGTTAATGGCGCCATGGACACTGGTCTTTGTTGTTTGTACCGGATCATGCTGGTAGTGAATCGGCGACGCCGGGCAGGCCAGATTATAAATTTCATCAACCTCCACGTACAGCGGAAATGTTACGTCATGTCGCATTATCTCAAAATGGGGATTATCCAGCAACTTGATCACATTATTTTTGGTGCCGGTAAAAAAATTGTCCGCGCAGATTACATCATGGCCTTCGTTTAACAAACGAGCACAGAGGTGAGACCCAAGAAAACCAGCGCCGCCGGTGACAAGGATTCGCTTAATTAAATGCATAATATTATTTTACCTTTATAGAATTTATTGGTATTATTCCGTTAACTTAACACAAAAAAAGGTTCATGAAATAAGCATTTTTTGTCCATTTTAACAAATATTTGATCCTGTTTGTCCGTGTTGAGATAAACTGCTTACGATTTTATCAGCCATTTTTTCAAGCGGAAGTCATTATCCCCCCGATTGATGCGGGAAGCATACCGGCCATCATGTAGCACCGTTTTTGCTATTTCACAGATTCCTTTGAAAGCCTGAAAAAACCGAAAAAAATAACTGCCGAATAAAAACCGGGAATTTTTAGGTTGCAAATACCGGTTTGCCATAAAATCCCGGGACGGGAACAGCACATTCAAAACATAGCGTATCTTATCACGCAAACCCTTTCGGTTGCGCCACTGAGTATAATGCTGGTGCAGCGGGTCAGTCACGAATGTTTTGAAGATTCGTTCTTCTGCAAAATAAACCATCTTGCCGATGCGAAAATTTTCAAATATCTCCTCCGGGATGCTTGCACCCAACCATTTTTTTGTAAAATATAGTGCCAAAAGAAGACACTGATTTGTTCGCCATTGACCAGACCGGCGGGATATCTCCTGCCAATCTATTTTTTCCCCATAATGCTTTATTGTTATTGAGATGTCATAAAAAGCACTCAACCCAAAATCAAACAGGTGGTCGTAGGCCGCATGCAAACACAAATGGATGATCAGATCTTCCGGAGCTAAAAGGAATACTGCATTTTCATTTAAAACTGAAGGTTGTGCAGACTGCCAAATTTCAGATGGAGGTATTTTAAAAGGACTGCTTTCACTTGAAATGAAACAATGAATTTCAAGCATACATTTTGTTTCCGGATGGAGCAGAGCCTGAAAATGAATAAAATCCGGCATTATACCGTAATCATAGTCCTTATTGGCTTTTTCTTTTTCAGGATTATTATCACAAAAGAACTGGTAACCGGCGTTAAAGGCGATTTGGACTGCTTCGGAAAGGTCCTCTTCCCTGACCAGGATATCCAAATCCGACATGGGCCGAAGTGAAATGTCCTTGTATAGATACTCTGCCAGATGCGCACCTTTTAAAAGAATAACAGGGATGTCTTGATTGTTCAAACGAGCAATCAATTCGTTTAACTGATGAAACAGCACTGTGTTTCGATAGGCAGTCGCCAGATATTTTTTCTGAAGTTTCCGGACCACGTCTTTCGGGAATATTGATTCTGCATCGGCCAGTTTGATCTTGCTGTACAGCAAAGGAGCGATTCGGTGACGGCTGCCTTCGGATAAAAGAGTGGCCCAGTTTTCCGTGGTAAAGCCTGCCAAGTCGGAAACTTCGAACCGGTTGTTTAAAAAATCAATCAGTACTTTATGTTCAGGGATCATTGTTTTACAATTTTGCAATAAATTATCAGAGCAGATCGGATTCAATGCGCACTCCGCCCCTTTCGGGGGCAGATCGAATTTTTCCGCCCACTGGCAAGGGTCCATATATGAAGGCCCTGATGATTTTTTCAACTGACAAATCACCAAGGCATTTTTTTGCGGCAATACGATCTGTTTTCAGTTAGTAAACGGTTCCACCTGATCCGCTTCAATTGAAACACATATTGACTGCATTATACTTTCCACAGAAAGCACCAGCCTGTAATTGTTGTCTTTTCTTACAATCCGGCCTTCCACACCTTTCAACGGGCCTTTTTTAACACGCACCCACTGGCCTTTACAGATAAAATCGTAAGGATAAACTTTCGTGTTCCCGGAAATCGCTTTTTCAATCTGGCTGAGTTCCTGGATAAGTTTATTTTCATCGCCCACATCAATAATCCGGGCAATATGATTGGAGCGCATAGCTTTATGACGATCAACATCATCAGCCTGAAAAAAAAGATACCCATTAAAAACCGGAATTAAACTGTATCGGACCCGTTTATTACCCGATTGCTGACGGCTGAACATGGGCAGATAATAACCAATCCCTGCCCGGGCCAGATAGTGGGCCAGCGCTTTTTCACGCCGGCTTTTGGTGTGAGCTACACGCCAGGGCTTATCTTTTGGGATCGTGTTCAAAATATCTGCCGGATAAAGAGATTCCGGATTCTGCTTAATCGGTATGGTCATAACTTTATATTAACATATAGAAAAATTTGAAAATTATATTTTAATACCCACTGTCATATCCGGATATACCAAAAATAATTATTGCCTCTTAATGTATGCGCTGCTGTGGTAATAATTTTAAAAAGAAACTTTCCATGCAAATCACCGGCTTTAAACCAAACACAATTAATAAATATTTGCACAAAGTGCTGTCTTAAGCAACTCAAGTTTTTTAATTACAAGGATATCCATCTATTTATTTTTTTTAATAATACACTCTATACCCAGACACATATTACATATATGCTTGTAGGACAAACACCTATAAGCATAAACCTTCATCAAAACCGGGTTGAGTACAATTATAAACAGGCCGACACCGCATAGCAGCATATAATTTGATATTGACACTTAAACGACAAATAACGTAATATATTCTTAAATATTGAAGACTTAAATACTGGGCACAAACATATTCACGGGCAATTGAATGACAAAGTGAGGGTCCCGTGTATTCCGGGGAAAATTCACCCAAAAGTCTGAAGCGATTCAATTTATTGCTCGGGCGGATGAAAGAAGGCACACCGCCCCATGAATTGCTCCCCAGATAAAAACATTCGACATTATGAGCACTTACGCATCAATAAAAAACAGGCTCCGCCATACAGTCCGGCTGGACCGGGCGGTCAGATTTGTCTGGCAGGCCGGGCCGGGCTGGTTTATATGTTCGTCAATGTTTGTCTTGCTGCAAGGGACATTACCACTGGTCGCCATTTATCTGATGAAACTGATTGTGGATTCTGTTACCGCTTCAATTGGCGCACAGGATTCTGCAGCAGCGCTTGGCGAAGTGCTTTTCTATATTGCATTGGCCGGCGGTGTGGCCATATTTCAAATTTTTATACAAGCCCTGTCCAACCTGGTCCAGGAAGGCTTGAGCCTCACTGTCAGCGACCGGATGTATGATGTCCTGCATGCCAAATCAATGGATGTTGACCTGGACTATTATGAAAACCCTAAATATTTCGACACTCTACACCAGGCTCAGCGGGAAGGCCCTTTCCGGCCCACGGAAATTGTCAATACATTGATGCTGTTATCCCAAAACAGTATCTCCCTGCTGGCCATGGCAGCACTTCTCATGTCGTTTCATTGGGGGGTCACCGTCATTTTATTTGCCGCTGCCGCACCCGGGATACTGGTACGGATAAAATTTTCCCGGAAAATGTTTCTCTGGCACCGGGAACGGACACCGGAAAATCGGAAGGCCATGTATTTTAACTGGATACTGACTGGCAACATCCACGCCAAAGAAGTCCGGCTGTTTGGTATCGGGAATGAAATCTCCGCACAATTCGCCAATGTCCGGCAGCTTCTTCGTCAGGAGCAACTAACCATAACACGGCATCGCGCAATTGCAGATTTCTTTACGCAGGCGCTGGGCACACTTGGGGTTTTTGCAGCTTTGGGGGCCATCGCGTACCGCGCGGTACTGGGTTTCATCACGCTGGGCGATATGGTCATGTTCTTTCAGGCATTCCAGCGAGGTCTGACCTTTTTACGTAACCTTCTCAAAAATATGGCTGATTTGTATGAAAACAACCTGTTTCTGTCCTATCTTTATGAATTTCTGGATGTGGAGTCCCGAATAAAGGATCCGGCATCGCCGCGGCCGATTCCCAAACAGCTTCAGAACGGCATTGCATTTGACAGGGTCTGGTTTCGCTACCCCAGTACAGATCAAATGGTTTTAAAAGATATCACTTTTGATATCAAACCAGGGGAGGTGGTCGCACTTGTCGGGGAAAACGGATCAGGCAAAACCACTTTAGCGAAGTTATTGTGCCGGCTCTATGATCCCACACAGGGACAAATTTCACTGGAAAGGATATCCCTTGACAGATTTAACACCAAAGAACTTCGTCATGAACTCAGTGTAATTTTTCAGGATTTTGTTCAATATCACCTGACTGTTAATGATAATATCCGATTTGGAAACCTGGATTTGGCATCCTCAGACCCGGAGTCTGTGCGACGTGCGGCTTGCAATGCCGGTGCCGATCAAATCATCCAGTCTCTTCCCAAAGGATATCAAACGATTTTGGGTAAACTTTTCAAAAATGGAGTTGAACTCAGTCTCGGCCAATGGCAAATGATCGCCATCGCCCGGGCTTTTATGCGGGATGCCCGGCTGATTGTGCTTGACGAACCCACCAGCAGTCTTGATCCGATCATTGAATATGAAATATTCAGCCGGTTCAAAGCTATGCTAAAAAACAAAAGCGCGGTCCTGATCAGCCACCGGTTCTCCACAGTCCAGATGGCGGATCGGATTATAGCATTAAAAAACGGCCGAATCATTGAACAGGGCACCCATCAGGATTTGATGCGGCAAAACGGATATTACGCCCATTTATTTGAAAAGCAGGCCGGATGTTTTCAGCATCTTTAACAATCAGAATTATTGGTTTATCTAAACATACCCCTTTGGGTTCATCGACTGCCATCGCCAGGCATCGGCACACATCTCATCAATGCCCCGACGGGCGGTCCAGCCGAGTTCTTTTTCAGCAAAAGAAGGATTTGCATAACAGGTGGGGATATCTCCCGGCCGGCGTCCCACAATTTTATAAGGAATTTTTTTGCCAGCAGCCTTTTCAAAAGCAGCCACCATTTCCAGGACACTGAATCCTTTGCCGGTACCCAGATTATATGTGACAAGGCCGGGGTCGGATGCAAGCTTTTCCAGAGCCCCTAAATGGCCTTGCGCCAGATCCATCACATGAATATAATCCCGAACCCCTGTTCCGTCCGGCGTTTCATAATCATCACCGAAAATCTGTAATTCCGGGATCTTACCTACGGCGACCTGACTAATATACGGCATTAAATTATTCGGCAGGCCAAACGGATCCTCACCGATCAGCCCGCTGGGATGGGCACCCACCGGATTAAAGTAACGGAGCAGAGAAATATTCCATGATTTATCAGCAAAATAAAGATCTGTTAATATCTTTTCAATGAAAAGTTTGGACCGGCCATAGGGGTTAAATGCTCCAACCGGCGCATTCTCATTAATCGGCACCGATTCCGGGTTGCCGTATACAGTGGCAGACGAACTGAACACCAGGCTTTTAACTCCATTGGCCTGCATGACTTCACACAGAACCAATGTCCCGTCAATATTGTTCTGATAATATCTCAAGGGCTGATCAACGGACTCTGCAACACTTTTCAACCCGGCAAAATGAATCACAGCGTCAATTGAATTTTGCCTGAAAATTTCATCAACGCCTGCCGGATTGCATAGATCTTCCTGGTAAAAAAGAATTTTTTTGCCAGTGATTTGTTCAACCCGTTTTAAGGATGTGACCTGGCTGTTGCACAAATTATCAACAACAATGACATCATATCCCTGCTCCAGGAGTATAACGCAAGTATGACTCCCAATGTAGCCCGCACCGCCTGTGAGTAAAATATTCATTGTCTCTGATTAGCCTCCCTCATGCCCTTTGCGCAACACTTTAATTTCCCACGGAAAAAACTGAACCGTAAATATAATTATTCGTACGTTCTCAATAACCTTGAACAAAACGTTGATCCGGTATCTGGCGGGGATAAACCCCGCCACTACGGCATAAATTGCAAAGCTATGTAGTGGAGGGCTTTACGACCTCCTATCGTATCATTGCCCGGAATTATTGAAAAGTTACGATTATTCAACCTAAATTGAACGATTTCCATGCTTGCCGCAGATGCAAGGAAAAAACTGTTTCGCTATAGTCAGCTATGCGAGGCAGCATTTGACACCTTAGGTGTAGTGCAATTGAAAATCCCGGAGTGTTTAAAATTTTTAAACATTCAATTCAGATGAGACGGTAAAAAGTCAGATATAGATGGCAAAGAAAAAATATCCAAATTCAAGGCGCGCAAATCCTGAGTGATGATTTGTACTTATCGTACCATGAAGAAACGAAGAATGCAGCGCAACGCAGAAGCAGGACTTTTTACGAAACCATCAATTCAGATTCAACAATCATGCCCCCCCCGAGCACCTGTTTTGTAACATAAACAACCGATTTGATGCAAATTAAAACAATTGAAACAAAATACATTCTTCTTGCCATTACATTCTTTTTTGTTTTAAAACACATGAAATTGTTTTAGAAAGTCCCATGAAAAAATCTAAATTTTACCACTTAAAAAAATGTATTCTTGGAATCTTGAAAAAGAACGGCTTGATGCCGAGTTATATTTAACTGAAAAACGAAGTGACTTTGTCACCACGTACATGACCGTGTCAAACCTTCAATTTATCATCGAACAAAACCCTGAAATAATAACCAAAACGACTGCAACAGCTTTATTGAGTGTGCTGAAAGGAGAAGAACATGCCTCCCAGAGGCAGGTTTATTTTCTGTATAAAAAAGCAGCGGACGCTCTGGGGGCAATTCTTGAAAAAACCGTCGACCCCGCACTTGCGGAACACGCAAAAAAAAGCTTGATCCATATTCTTCATACAAAAAAAGAAAAATCCTACCGGGCCGCCGCAGAAGCCCTTGGTACTCTTCCTCTTGGTGTCAAAGGCCCATGCCTCATGGGGAATATGGCGCCGGAAAAACATCCGCCTGTAATTCCAACCATTTCATGGAAATGCCTGCTGCTGCAATCAGGTTTTGCAGAAAACCAGTCTTTGAAATGGAAAGGCCGGAATATTATCATTCATTCAAAAAATCAGCGGCGCGTTCTGGTGTTAAAAATGGCACGGCCGGGTGAAGATCCGGCAATGCTATACACTGAGGGTCTATGGATGGATTTTTTATCACGCAATCAGCCTGATTTTATAACACCTGACAAGTCATTCCACATACCCGAGCCCGTCAACATTTCAGGCAGCAATTTATTCAGGCTTGAAAATCTGCCGATCGCGGAACCCGAAAACGCCGCAATTGATCCCCACTTTACGGCCATCGGGTTCATTACACGCCCCGATTACTTTTGCTACCCCAATGAACATAGGAAAGACCACCTTCTGCCGGAAAAAACGTTTTATAAAATCATGACCCGGAATTCCCTGCTTCTGGGTCGTCTGGCCTCATTCGGTATTATCCATACCGCTCCCATCCCCCTTTTTCACAATCGGGTGCAGCGCCAGCGAAGAGATGACGGCGGATTATATGAATGGCCAAAAGGCGGAAGACTCGATCGGTGGCTGAACTCCTGCCGGTTTCCGAATATCGGCAAAACCGGTATAAGGGATTTTGAACACTTTATTTCATTTAATGGATCTTCTCGCAAACTGTATGAATTTATCGGCTCCCATGTATTCAGCCTGGTTTTGATTGCCGGAAGTTATTTCAGAAACCGCGATGATTCCAGGACGGGTTTCGATGATTTTGGCAATCCGGTGGATACCCGGGACCTTTTTAATGAACCATTTTTGAAAAAAACCGTGAAAAAAATTTTTACAAATTATTACAGAGGGTTTACGGGAAACGAGTTTACGGGAACCCTTCCCCGATATCTGGACCTGGATCTGGACCGGTTCATCACCCGGATGATTGATGAAATGGGAGTGGACCGCCATATGGAGGAAATTCTGCGAATCGCTGAACAAAAGGCAATGAGTGAAACTGATTTTTTTGATTTTCTATCCAGCCGCGGTTTTCAGACGGAACAAATCAGACGCATGGAAAAAGGAAAAGAAGATATCACCATACTCACCGGACCGCATCTCGGCGGATTTAATCAGCAGATATCCATTCCCGAACTCATTGAATTTACTGCTGCCACAGCGGCCCTGTGTATATCGGACAGGTATTGTCAGATAAAATTCATGGCTTCATAAAAAACAACGCACACCCGGTCGATATGCCCGATAAGGATCCGGTCTGGACAGGTAATAGAATTAAAGGTCAAACGGCGTCAAACTTTCAAAACCGTCTTCTGTTATCAGATACGTCTGTTCAAACTGGGCGGAAAGTTTCCGGTCACAGGTAATGGCCGTCCAGTTGTCACTGGCGACAAACAAATCGGCTTTTCCCAGGTTAATCATCGGTTCCACTGTAAAAACCATTCCCGGTACCAGAACGACCCCGTCGCCTTTCCTGCCGTAATGCGGCACATGGGGAGATTCGTGAAAATCAAAACCCACTCCGTGCCCCACAAACTCCCGGACAACAGAACATTTTTCACCTTCCGCAACACTCTGAATGGCCCATCCGATATCGCCGATGGTATTGCCGGGCACCAGCATTTTCATTGCAGCCTTCAGGCTTTCAGCCGCCACGCTAACAATTTTTTGAGCTTCCGGGCCGGGTGTTCCGACAAAATACGTTTTACTGGCATCCGCATAATAGTTCTTATATATGAGGGTGATATCCACATTGATGATGTCTCCGTCATTCAATGCACGATTTTCAGGAATCCCGTGACAGATCACCTCATTGATGGATGTACAGATGCTCTTTGGGAAGCCCCGGTAATTTAACGGCGCCGGTACGGCATTATTTTTTACGGCAAATTCATGGGCAATGGTATTCAGTTCATCGGTTGTGATACCCACCCTGACATTTTTTTCCATTAAATCAAGCGTCTCAACCACAAGACACCCGGCCGCCCGGATACCTTCAACATCTTTGGGATGCTTTAAACGGATATCATATTTCTGTTGGTATAATTTTTCGAGATTCACCGGTTTAGGGGTCTTTGAATTCAAACAGCATCTTTTGTATTTTTTTCCGCTTCCGCACGGGCATGGATCATTGCGTCCGACTTTTATTGCATCGTTTTTGAGCATCATGCTTAAAACGTCTCCTTTGTTCAATAATAATCTGTCTGTAATAGAAATATAGGCTCAGTCTATCGACCTGAATTTTTTTTGAGAAACAAGACCACTAATATAAAATATAATATCAGGGTGTCAAGTAATGGATTGCGTATCAGACAGTGATTTGGTATATGTATCGGAACTTCCTGCCTAACGGGAAGCATCGCTGAAAAACCAAAAGGAAATAAAATGGGATCCAAAACAGACGAACTGATCTTAAAAACCGCCAAGGAAATCGTTGTAAAATTCATTGAAGTGGGCAACATCTCGCCCACCAGTTTTCATGACCACTTTCGGAATATTTACAATACCGTTGAAAAATCAGTCCGCGAGTCCACGACCAAATCCGATCCTTCAGGAAAATCAAAATAATAAACCGGTTAAAAGTCAGATTCAGATGGCAAAGAAAAAAGGTCCAAGTACAAGACGCGCAAATCCTGAGTGATGATTCGTACTTTTCGTACATTGAAGAAACGAAGGATGCAACGCAACGCAGTAGTTGGGCTTTTTACGAAGCCATCAACTGTTAATGTGCCTCGGCCCAGTCCTTCCCAGTCGCCACATTCACCTTTAACGGGACTTTGAACTTCCAGATATTTTCCATTATTTCCGTTCCCATCATTTTTATCGTTTCCAGTTCTTCGGCCGGCACTTCAAATACAATTTCATCATGAACCGAGAGCAGCATTTTTGATTGCAGCCCGTTTGCTGATATAGCGGCATCCACCCCTATCATTGCCAGCTTGATCAGGTCCGCCGCAGTCCCCTGGATTTTTGTGTTAACGGCTGTCCGCTCGGCAAACCCCCGGATATTTGCATTTTTACTGTTGATATCCGGCAGCATACGTATCCGGCCCAGTTCGGTGGATGTCAGCTTTGTCTCTTTTGCGGTTTCAATGGTTGAATCAATAAACCGTTTTACCCCTGAATATCTTTTAAAATAATGCTCAATGTACGTCTTTGCCATCTTCTGGCTGATTTTAAGCTCTTTGGACAGACTAAAAGCGCTCATACCATACATAATACCGAAATTGATCACCTTTGCCTGCTGCCTGAGTTCATTGGTAATCATTACAGGAAGCGCCTGGAATACTTCTGCGGCAGTCCGGGTATGAATGTCCTCATCGTTTGTAAACGCGTCAATTAATATCTCATCATCAGAATAATGTGCCAGCAGCCGGAGCTCAATCTGGGAATAATCCATGGCCACAAAAGACCAACCGTCTTTGGGAATAAACGCGCCACGGACTTTTCTGCCCTCTTCCGTGCGAATGGGAATATTCTGCAGATTGGGATTGGAGCTGCTCAACCGGCCGGTGGCGGTAACCGTCTGGTTATAAGATGTATGCACTCTGCCGGTTTCAGAATTTACCAATTCAAACAGGGCATCCACATAGGTGGATTTCAATTTTGCCATGGAACGGTGCCTCAACACCAGCGCCGGGAGTTCATGCCGGTCCGAAAGCGTGGTCAGCACATCCACATCCGTTGAATAGGCTGTTTTCTTTTTCGTTTTTTTCTGCACCGGTAGCTGAAGCTTGTCAAAAAGGACTTTCCCGAGCTGCTGGGAGGAGTTAATATTGAATTCTTCTCCGGCAACGGAATAGATCTGCTGTTCCGTCTGTTCCAGAACAAAGGCAAGGTCTTTGGACAACTCCAAAAGCCGGTCTTTATCCACCCGGATACCGGCCATTTCCATTCTCATCAATACCGGGATCAACGGCATTTCAACAGTATCAAACAGCCGGGTCAATCCCTCTGATTCCAGCATGGGTTTAAACTTTTCATATGCCATCAGGGTGATATCCGCATCCTCGCAGGCATAGGGAACCGCCTTTTCAAGATCGACTTCACTGAAATTATTAATCTTTCTGTCATCACTGGCGACCGCTTCCTTATAGGAAATCATCTTATGGTCCAGAAAATCCAGGGCAATCTGGTCCAGGTTATGCGCCCGTTTTTCCGGATTGAGCAGGTAAGAGGCCAGCATGGTGTCAAAAATAACGCCGGACAAATTAACGCCGTGCCGCAACAGAACGGTCCAGTCATATTTAATGTTCTGACCGATTTTTTTAACTTCAGGATCTTCCAGAACCGGTTTTAAACGATTTAATACATAATCGAGGTTCAGCTGTCCGGGTGCGCCGGGATAACAATGACCGCATGGAATATAAAACCCTTCATCCGGCTTTACGGCAAATGAAAGCCCGATCAGTTTTGCGGCCATGGGGTCCACAGACGTGGTTTCCGTATCAACAGCAAAGATGCCGGCAAGTTTTAGTTTGTCGATCAGTTCATTTAAGGAAGGTTCATCCAGAATCGGCTGATACGCTTTTTGCGACAAATCCGTGGATATGGGATATGCTTTTTGCAGCTGACGAAATTCCAGTTCCTTAAAAAGATTAGCCAGCTTCAAATTGTCCGGTGCAGTCAGCTCAAACGCTGAAATATCAATGGGAATGGGCACCTGCGTATTTATCTCTGCAAGCTCCCGGCTCATAAACGCCTGTTCTTTATTCTCTTTCAATTTTTCCCGCTGTTTTGCCGCCTTGACCTGATCGATCTGATCATAGAGTTGCTGCATACTTGAAAAAGATTTCAACAGGGTGATGGCTGTTTTTGGACCGATACCCGGAACGCCAGGAATATTGTCTGCGGAATCGCCGGCCAGGCCCAAAACATCCAGCATTTGCGAAGGTTCAAGGCCGTGTTTTTCAAAAACAGCATCCCGATCAATCACCTCATCCTTCATCGGATCCCATATGGTAATTTTATCGGTCACCAGCTGCATAAAATCCTTGTCGCCGGTTACCATGATGACATCAAATCCTTGCTCGACAGCCTTTTGGGCAACCGTACCAATCAGATCATCGGCTTCATATCCGGCCAGTTCATAAATCGGTATATTAAAACCGGCGGTAACTTTTTTTATAAATGGGATCTGAACCGCCATATCATCTGCCATGGGCGGGCGGTTGGCTTTATAGTCGGAATAAATTTCATGGCGAAACGTCGGGCCTTTGCTGTCAAAAAACATGGCAACATATTCCGGTGATTTATCCTCGATGAGTTTAATCAGCATTCGTGTGAATCCGAATACTGCATTGGAAGGAAATCCTTTTGAAGTGGAAAGACTCCGGACCGCATGATATGCACGATGAATATAAGCCGTGCCATCGATGAGGTATACCGTTTTATGCTTTGTCATAAAATTATAATCCCGTAAAAAGGAATGCGAAGCCATCACATGTTTATGATGTTTTCAAGCTCGCCCAATCGTTTGATATGATAATCACCGGCCAGAGAGGTGTTGTCATAAGCTGCCAGTGGAACACCCGCGGCTTTGGCGGCCAGGTCATCCAGTTCGGAATCCCCGACATACAACATTTCATACGGAGCAACATGGAAATATTCCAGCACGCGTAGCAGCGGGTCAGGATGCGGCTTGGGCCGGGGAACATCAAGAGCGGTGACAACCAGGTCAAAATACTTTTCAATACCATGCACGGCAAGCACCTTGTTCATGGTATCCATCCGGTTTGTCGCCACGGCAATCCTTAATCTGCCGGTATATTTTTCCAGAATGGCGATTAAGTCAGGCTCTATTTCCATATACTTCAGGTATGGATAATATCCGGTCTGTTTCCGCAATGCCTGGGCAGCCGCAAAACTTTCCGGATCAGGGAAAAGATGGGCAAGAGATTCATCCACCGTATGCATTTGGGCATAGGCAAATTGATCGGGCGTCATGGAATGACGCCCGAAATGTTTCAAAAGATCATTATAATATGCTTTGTTCGCTTTTTCGGTGTCAAACATGACACCGTCGCAGTCAAAAGCTAATACCTTGATTTTATTTATCAAAACAGATTAATTGCCCGCTTTTTCCGGTTCATTTTCAGGAACGACGGTGGTCTCTTTTTCTTCTGCTTTCAGGGTTTTCGGTTTTAGCAGATATCCGGACACAATGATACTGATCGGCGGTTGGTCCGTTCTGTCGGTAATCATGAAAATTTTATCAAAATACCGGCCTTCGGTTTGTCTTATATTTTCCACTGTCAGCTCATAGGCAGGCCGGCCTTCGATCTCGATATCTTTAAAAGAATATTTATAATCAACACCCTTGAGCGCGTTGACCTGTAAAATCTTGAAATTTTCATCTTCTCCGGGAATAATGGTGACCGTCTGAGAAATGCTTTCACCCACGTTTCCCTTTAAAAATACCTTGCTGGGTTTAATTGTCACAAACTTTTTCACTTTTCCCGAAAGCTGCAAATTAATTTTTTCATTTTCCGGGTCATTGGTGTAAACTTTTATGTTTTTTTTCAGTGAACGACCGCCATATGACTTTGTTGACAGCTTGAATGTAATCGTATCCTCACCACCGGGAGGAATTGGTTTCTTTGGTCGAGAAACCGTTGAGCACCCTCACCCGGATTTGACATTTTTGATTTCAAGATCCGCATCCCCCTTGTTCTGGATTTTAAAATCATGGATGACATTTGTTCCCTCGTATACAGCACCAAAATCAAACGAATTATTTTCAATAACCGCTACCGGAGTACCTTCCTCTGCCTGAACCGGTGCCAGAAAACCGATAACCGATAAGGAAACTATCAGCAGCATTAAACAAAATCGTTTTCTCATACAACACTCCTTTAATATTAACAAAAATAAACAAGCAGATAACCGTAAAAGAAATCTGAATTATCAAATTATTTAAGAAAGATCCGGTGTGATGTCAAGGTATATATACCGGTATCAGACATCAAAACCAATTATTTAAGCCATATTAGCATATTAAATTTACCTCAAACTTTGACCAGCAACGAAATTAAGTTAAGAATGATTCTACGCTTATCAAGTCATATGAAAAAAATATCAGCATTTAGTCTTTCTTGCCCATTTTTTCCATATCTGTTAAAAATATTTTTAAATAATCCACAAAATATGGACCGGGAGGAAACATGCAATCCAAAAAAGGGTTTTCAACAGGAGCCAGTGCACTCATTGGCGTTGCCTGCTTTATTATTATCGTTGCGGGAATGCGATCCGCCGGAGATATTCTGGTGCCTTTTTTTCTTTCTGTTTTCATTGCCATTATTTTTACGCCGCCGCTGTTCTGGATGCAAAAAAAAGGCGTTCCGAACGTTGTTGCCATTTTTTTTATTATCACCTCCATTATCGCCATTTTCTATCTCATTGCCCGGTTTGTCGGGACTTCAGTCAATGACTTCACAAATTCGCTGCCTGTTTACAGGGAGTTACTGGTTTCAAAATCCGCCGGCCTACAGCAATGGCTGATTGGTTTCGGCATCGAAATCAGCGATGATATCCTGAAGAACGCATTTAATCCGGGAACCGCCATGCAGATGGCCGCAAAAACCCTTTCCGGCTTGAGCGGCGTCCTGACCAATGCGTTTATGATTCTGCTCACCGTTATTTTTATCCTGCTGGAAGCTTCCGGTTTCCCGAATAAAATCCGGGCCGGATTAAAAGCACCTGAAAAATCCCTGGCCGGGTTCAGTAAATTTACCGAAAGCGTCAACCGTTACCTGGCATTAAAAACCATATTCAGCCTCATTACCGGCCTGTTCATCTGGGCCTGGCTGGCAATCCTCGGAGTTGATTATTCGCTGCTGTGGGGGCTGCTGGCATTTCTCTTAAACTATGTACCTAATATCGGATCGATCATTGCCGCCGTACCGGCGGTTCTTCTTGCCCTGATTCAACTGGGTACATTACATTGCCTGCTGGCCGGTTTGGGATTTGTAATAGTCAATATTGTGATCGGAAGCCTTGTTGAACCGAAATTCATGGGACAGGGACTAGGCCTTTCAACCCTGGTTGTTTTCCTTTCCCTGGTTTTCTGGGGATGGGTGCTGGGTCCGGTGGGCATGCTGTTGTCCGTTCCGTTAACCATGATCATGAAAATTGCCTTTGAAAGCAATGAAGAGACCTACTGGGTATCCGTGATGCTGGGCGGGGACCCCTCGGCCAACAGGCCGGCCTAAGTCTATGAAATCCGTTAAATTTATTCTTGGCCCCCAGTATTTTTTATATTTCGGGGTGCTTGGCCTGTTTCTGCCGTATTTCAATCTGTACTGCTATCATCTGGGTTTTTCCGGATTTGAAATCGGCATCCTGTCATCTGTCCGGACGTTGACAACCGCTCTGTTTCCCATGCTCTGGGGGGCGCTGGCAGACCGGTTCCTGATCCGCCGTCCCATATATATTTTCTGCAACTTTGCCAGCACCGCCATATGGGCGTTTTTTCTGCTGACGACCGACTTCTGGGCAATGCTTGCCATCACCGCCTTTTACGGATTTTTCTACGCACCGATCATCGCTTTTCTGGAATCATTTTCCATGGATCTTCTGGCACAGGAAAAAACCCGTTACGGGCAATTACGCGCCTGGGGATCTTTGAGTTTTGTACTCATTGTCATTATCACGGGACGTCTGATCGATGCACTTTCCACAGAAGTGATCATAGGTTTGATTCTTGCCGGCTCACTGATTCATTCATTGCTTTCCATCAACGTCCCATCCGTCAAACAGGTACGCCAGTCGACTTTCTCCGCAAGCGCCAAAACGATGCTCAATCGGCGGGTCATCATCTTTTTGGCCGCTGCGTTTCTCATGCTGGTCAGCCACGGAACCTATTACGGTTTTTTTTCCATCCACCTCGAAAACCTCGGTTTTTCAGGATCTTTTATCGGTATCGCATGGGCTCTTGCGTCTATTGCTGAAATTTTTGTAATGATCAATTCCGAACGCATTTTAAAACGGTATTCATATGAAAATATTCTGATTTTTTCGTTCATAGTTGCCGTCATTCGCTGGTTGATTCTTTTTTTTGCGACATCGGCGTTCCTGATTCTTTTTTCCCAGATTCTCCACGCCGTGACATACGGCGCATTTCATGTGGCAAGCATCCTTTATATAGACAAACTGACGCCAAAAGATGCCAAAACTCTGGGACAGGCGGTAAATAATGCCGTCACCTACGGCTTCGGAATTATGGCCGGATTCCTGCTTAACGGTTATTATTTTGAAATTGTGGGTGCGCCGGCATTGTTTATTATCAGCAGTATACTGGCTTTTTGCGGCGGGTTGCTTCTTTTTATGAATAAAATCAGCAATGGAAAAAAATAACCACTTTCAGACAATTTTTTATTCAATACAAAAGATTCACTGATTCTGCAAAAATATTAATGCTTTTTCATAATTTTCTTCTGCCGTAAGATTTTCAGGATTTTTCTGCAATGAATTCCTGAAGCAATCCATGGCGTCTTGCGTCTTTCCATTATAAAAAAGCGCCACGCATAAATTATTCCGGGCCTGTTCGAAATCAGGATTCAATTCCAATGCTTTTTGATAATGACTGACGGCTTGGTCATACTTTTCCAGCTTATTGAAGGCAACCCCCAGGCTGAAATAGGCTTTTTCATACTTCGG
The DNA here is from genome assembly GCA_030145385.1 of Desulfococcaceae bacterium. Lineage (GTDB taxonomy): Bacteria > Desulfobacterota > Desulfobacteria > Desulfobacterales > Desulfosalsimonadaceae > SURF-3. The sequence continues at coordinate 33,519 of JAQYVU010000003.1, read as the reverse complement.
ATTTACGTCCAAAGCCTTTTTAAAATATTTAATTGCATCGTCAACCCGGCCTTTTTTCATCAAAACCGCCCCCAGGTTATTGTAAGCCTGATAATAACCGGGATTGACATGAATGGCCTTGAAATAATGCCGGATGGCTTCATCATACTGCCTTTTTGCATCCAGCAGCACGCCAAGATTGTAATGGGCCTTGTCAGAATCCGGGTTTATCCGGATGGCTTCCGAATAATGGCGGACAGCCACATCGCTCTCTCCTTTTTGTTCGAGCAGAACGCCGAGATTAAAGTGTCCCTTGCTGTAATCCGGATTAATCTGTATTGACTGCCGGTAATGGGATATGGCTTCATCGATATTTCCAAGGTTATACAACACCGCACCCAGATTATTATGCGCCGTGTAATTATCCGATGTCACCGCAAGGGTATGTTCAAAAAGAGTCAAGCTGTTTTTCCAGAATCCCGCCTGACGCCATGACAACCCGATTAACAAAGCAAGAATCGAAATTGCGGATATCCTAAGCAACTCCTTAGGAAATCGCCATTGCCTCATAAGATTCGGAATGCCCCACGCAATAACAACAAACAATCCGATATACGGTACATAGGTGTAACGGTCCGCCATGGCCTGCGAGCCGACCTGAATAATTCCGATCACCGGAACAAGCGTTCCCAGAAACCAGAACCAGCCCACGGGTAAATACGGATATTTTCTGGCTGTCCTTATAAACAGCCAGGTAATAACCAAAAGAATCAGTCCGGCGCCCGAAATCTCCCACCATTGAAACATTCTTTCGTGAGGATAAATTACGCCCAGGTTTAACGGATAAACCATTTTTTCAATGTAATGAACGTAGGATATCAGGGAATTGGCGATTCTGGTGTTTAAGGGAATGGTTTCTAATGAGACCACCGCACCGCCCTGTTTCTGGGCATAAATCGTCACCGCACTTGATAGAGCAATTAAAACGAATAACGGAATTTTTTCCAAAATTACCTGAAAACCGCTTGTTTCCGGAAAGGTGCTGACAGAATCTGCCGGTCGAAACAATTGAATCCGGTTTAGCGGCCAGTAATCCAAGAGCAGCAGCACACAGGGGAGTGTCACGATCATCGGCTTGCTCAACAATCCGGAAACAAAAAACAAAATAACCCATAAATAGCGACAAACAGACGGACGCCTTACATAGTTTACATAACTCCACATGGTGAGCATCCAGAAGAAAGCGCTCAAAACATCTTTTCGTTCAGACACCCAGGCAACCGATTCGACATGCATGGGATGAAGGGCAAACAATGCCGCAACAAACGCGCTCTTGCTGCGGCTGCCGGTCATTTTAAAAAATACAAGAAACAGGATCAGCGTATTTGCAATATGGAAAAGCAAATTGGTGAAATGATGTCCGCCGGCATTTTCGCCAAAAAACTGAACATCGATCATATGCGACACCCAGGTCAGGGGGTGCCAGTTCCCCGCGTGGGTGGTTGTAAACGCCCAGGCAATGGCTTTTAACGTTAAGCCATCCTGGATATGATGATTAGCTGAGACATAGTCGTCATCATCGTAATTGATAAAATCAAAATTCCGGACTTGGGAATAAACCACGGCGGATGCCGCGATCAGGAGCAGACAGAGCCATACGGTCTGATATTTTACAATCAATTGCTTTAAGGAATTTAATTTCAGCGGCATAACCTATCTTTTCAACCGGATTTAAAATCCGGGCTTTAAAACCAGAAAATACAAGTTTCCCGGATGCTTCATATAGCCTGCGGCAAGTTCCGCATAAATGCCGTTTCCCCAGAATATATCCGCCCTCCCCGGCCCCTTGATGGCGCTGCCCGTATCCTGATTTAACAAAAAACGGGAAAACCGGACCCATTCGCTGATTTTACCGGACGTGTCGACTTTCGGTTTTTGTGCCTGAATTAAAACAAGCGCGCCCGCCGGGGCCGCCTGACGATCCAGGGCAACTGACCGGCCGGGCGTCAGTTCAATGTTAAAGCAGCCCACCGGGCCTTTTTCCATGGTTTCGAAAAATATATACCTCGGGTTATAATTAAAAATATCATCCACTTCATCCGGATGGCCATTGAGATATTCCCGGATGGACTGCATGGAAACGGTTTCTTTGGACAATTTCTTTTTATCAATGAGATATTTTCCAATACTTTTATACGGATGGCCGTTTGAAATCTGATAATGGACATTGATCATGTTACCGCTATCCAGGCTGATCTTTCCGGAACCCTGGATCTGGAGAAAAAACAGTGCAATCGGGTCATTAACCCATGCGATCGGCGCAGCATTAATCCCCGAAGGACCTCTTTCTTCTATCTGCTGCCGGTTGAAGTAGGGAACAATCGCGTTTCCCGTGTCTCTGCCGATCCCCTTCTTTTCCTTACCTTTGCCTGAACGATCAAAAGTCACCAGATCATCCGGACGGCTATACACCGGATACCTGAATGATTCGGTCCGGTTTAAGCGGCCATAGAGAAGAGGTTCATAATAACCGGTAAACAGCACGTCTTTTGCCTGGCCGTTTTTCATATACGCATACACATGATAATATTGATCAATAAACGCGCTTAATTCTTTTTTGGCGGGTTTTTTCTTGATAAACGCCAGAAAGCGCTCCAGCGAACAGATCAAGTGGCCGGCCGAGAACGTGTCTTTGCCAAAAGAAAACTTCCTTGATAAAGGCAATTTTTGATAATATTCAATACTGCCCAACATCGCTTCTTCCAGATGACCAAAGTCCAGATCATCTTCAAAAGCCGGACGTTCGGAAACCGGAACCTCTTTAAGAACCGGTTGGGATTTGGCGGACGATTTCGCCGAGGCCTCCAACGTAAAAAAAACGAAAAAGGTTACTGCAATAACTGATAAAATAAATGTCAGTTTGTAAAGCGCGTTTTTATCGAAAAAACAATCATAGGTATTTGTCATACAGAAATCTCTTCAATTTCCATGGTTCGAGGCTTATTATCAATGGGAGATAATTTGGGGATATTGTTTTTGCCTTTGATGATAACACCCAGGTCTTCGAATTTTCGGGCGGACGGCAAGACCCGGCGTTCGAGTGACCCGACCGTCTTGTTATACGTATTGACGCACTTATCCAGATCGCTGCCGAGACTATTGATATGACTGACCATTCGCGAGATCCGGTTATAAAGTTCATTGCCCAGCTCACTGACGATTTTGGCGTTCTCCGTCGTGTTCTCCTGCTTCCATCCATAGGCAACCGCCTTTAACAGCGAGATAAGAGTGGTAGGGGTAGCCAGAATAACGCCTTTATTTGCAGCGTCCTCAATCAGGGCGGGTTCTTTGGCAAGCGCTGCGCTGAAAAAATTTTCACCGGGCATAAACAGGACCACAAACTCAGGCGTTGGATTAAACCGGGTCCAGTATTCCTTTTTGGCCAGCTGTTTGACATGCGTCCGGACATGCGCGGCATGCCGGGTCAGCATTTCCTCTGTCCGGTCCCTGTTTTCCGCTTCAAGAGAGTCTAAATATGCGATAATCGGCACCTTGGAGTCCACAATGATTTTCCGGTCACCGGGCAGTTGAATGATCATATCCGGTCGGGCGGCATTTCCCCGGGCCGTATCCGTCTGCTGCTCAAAAAAATCACACCGGTTCTGCATACCGGAAAGTTCCACCACCCGCCGGAGGGTAATTTCTCCCCACCGTCCCCGCACATGGGGCATGCGAAGCGCATTGACAAGTTTTCCGGTTTCCTGCTGAAGCTCATTCTGTGTCCGGCTCAAAGACACCATCTGCTGGGACAATACACCATATGCTTTTTCCCGCATCTTTTCCATGGAGCGGACCTGCTGGTCATATTTATCAAGGGCTTCGGACATTGGTCGGATAAATTCTTTGACTGTTTTTTCCCTGTTTTCAAAATCGTTTTTTGCCGCCTCAACATACTGGGTAAACGTCTGCCCGGCCAGGTCGATAAACGACTGATTGTTCTCGCTCAGGGCCTTTGCGGACAAAGCCTTAAAAGAATCAGTCATGCGGACGGTCATTTCTTCAAGCATGACGGCTTTTTCTTTTGCGATTTTCCGTTCACTTTCAACCAGGGTTTCCAGTTCTGTCAGCCGCTGCTGCTGCGTGGAAATCCGATCGGTTAATGAACGGTTTTCTTTGGATCGGTCCTCGAGCATTTGTTTGACGGATGCCATCTGCTCAAGACTATTGGCGGCGGCAGCATGTGTTTTGGACAAATTCAAAAACCGGTCATTTGATTCCTGAAGTTCCTGACCGGCTTTTGCCAACGCGGACCGGAGGATTTCTCTTTCCGCCGATTTCCCTCGAAGCGACTCGGACAGTATGGCGTTTGCTGTTTTTTCTTCACCCACCTTTCTGTTAAGCACCGACCGGGTAATCAGCACTCCCAACAGAAGACCGGCAAATAATCCCGCACCGCTCCAACCGTATATTTGAAATATTTTTTCGATGGTCATGGTGTATTATTTTTTTTACGGTTAACGATAAGTCATCCTGGGCCTCAATCCGTTTCGCGGATAAAGGTGCCGCTTTTTCCGCCGGATTTTTGCTTCAGGCAGATATCGGAAATGATCATCGCCCGGTCATGGGATTTACACATGTCATAAATGGTGAGGGCCGCTGCCGACACCGCTGTCAGGGCTTCCATTTCAACACCGGTACGGTCAAGGATTCTCACGGACGAGGTAATGCCGATGGCATTATTTGCTTCATCCGGCCAGAAATCGACCTGCACATGACCGATATTTATCGGATGACACATGGGAATGAGATCCGGTGTTTTTTTGGCGGCCATAATGCCCGCGATTCTTGCGGTTTCCAGCACATTTCCTTTCAGTACCTCATTATTCATTATCTTTAAAAAAGTCTCTGAGGTCATGGAAATTTTTGCCTGGGCAACCGCAACCCGGTCTGTCGGGGTCTTGTCGCTGACATCGACCATCCTGACATGACCTTTTTCATCCATATGAGTAAAATCAGACATTTATACATCCTTTTTGATTTCCAATTTCACCGCACCGACTGCGTCAAATGCTGCCCCGCATAGTTCACTATAGCGGGGCAGCATTTTCCTTGTATCTGCAGCAAACTTGAAAGTCACTTAACTTAGCTTAATCCCAAAATTCTCCTAAAAATAATGGCTCCTTCAGACAAAAAATTCCGTCTTGCTGGTCACCGTTGTCTTTACCGCATTTAAGGTGCGTTCCAGAACGGTTATCACCGTATCACGGATATCCCCGGCCACAACAAGCACCATAACATCTTCGCCCACAGCCAAGTGCTGATCTTCAGCGATTTCAATAATGATATCTAAAATCCCCGGCGTTTGTCTTTCCTTTTCAAGGATTTGTTCCAGTTTTTCATGATCCACGGAAACCGTTAAGCCGGAAACCTTGCGCCCGTCCCTTGATGTTCCCCGTACCACGCCGTTATGGGCAAGGACCATTCCCACTTTATCAAAATCCGGCCGCTGCTTAATCTGATTGATCATACGCTGAATATCCACAATTTTCTCCTTTTAGCCCAAAAATGGCGGTTTCATGGATCTTCTGACTGTTATGGATGGTTTTGGTTTTGTTCCTGCCATTGCTTTGCTTTTAAATAATCCTCGGCGGTATTGATGTTAAAAAAAGACATCAACTCCGAGTCAACTTGCCTCAGTAAGGTTTCGGGGATCTTTTTTACCCGGATTTTCCTGAACATTTTTTTGATCTGGAATTTTTCTTCTTTGATCTGGCGTTCCATCAGCGATAAACATGATTTTGAATACACAGCGCAAAGCTGCTCTGTCCCGTCTGCAGTTTCGGGAATCACAACAGCGGTGCCCGGTTCAATCTGCGAAACAACTGTTTCCACCATTTCTTTTTTCAAAAACGGCGTATCGCATGCGGTGACAAATATAAACGGAGTGCGGGCATAAAACAGGCCCGCATGAATACCGGTCAGAGAACTTCGATGTGGGTAAATATCCGTAACTATATTAATATCCCATTCATGATACGCCATGGGCTGATTTGTCACAAGAATTATTTCGTCAAACACGGACTTGAAAACATCATAGATATTATCAATTACCCGACGATTGCCGAAATTGATAAACGCCTTATTTCTACCGGAAAACCGTTTATTTAAACCGCCGGCAAGAATAACACCGGTACAAGCAGTTTCTGAATTATTTATACTGACCATATCTTCTTTTCACTTTTTTTTCGGGGAAATGGATTAATTGCCGTCAGGTTAGGAGAAATTATACTCAAAATCAAGATGGCTTTAGAAAAAGTCCATATTCTGTGGTATGATTTATTTTTGATTGAAAACAAAGACAAGATTAAAGCATTTTATTTTGCCGGTTGATTCAAATATTTCACTCATAAAAGGTTTTTGAATAAACCTTGATCTTTTTAAAATCCTTAGTATAAACTGTCACTGATTTAGCTTGTATTTACCCCTTTTTACCACAAACAGTCATTGACCGCTTTTGCTGATTGACAAACAAAATAATAAGGGATAACCGCATGGGCAACATTCACATGGTTCTGGATGCAATAGACGTTGAACGTATCCTGAAAAAAATGACGGCTGAAATTATTGAAACGCACAAACGACTGGACAAACTCGCCCTCATCGGCGTTCACACCCGGGGGGTTTTTCTTGCCAATCGAATTCAGTCCCGAATCAAGGAACTGGAAGGGATTGAACTCAACACCGGTGCGGTGGATATCAATCTCTACCGTGACGACTGGACCCGGATTGGGGCACAGCCGGTTGTCAGGAAAAGCGAAATCACCTTTAACACTGATGAGAAACACGTTATTTTAATTGATGATGTCCTGTTTACCGGCCGAACCGTCCGGGCAGCTATGGATGCGATCATGGACTTCGGGCGGCCGGCCCGCATCGAGTTGGCCGTATTCATTGACCGCGGGCACAGAGAGCTGCCGATTCACGCCGACTTTATCGGCCAGACGGTTAAAACCACCTTAAATGAAGCGATCAATGTGCTGCTCGAGGAAATTGATGGCGTTGACCGGGTAGATATCCTGCCGGTGAAATAATATGGGACATCATGAACACAAAAAAAACGCATTGAAAAAACTGAACGTCGGAATTATTACGGTTTCAACCACCCGGACTCTGGCTGAGGACAAAAGCGGCCAGTGGATGAAAAAACGGGCGGAAAAAGAAGGACACAATGTGGTCATTCACCGCGTTGTCGGAGATGATCAACAACTGATCGAGCGGGCGGTCAAAAAAATTATCACCGAAATGACTCCGAACATTCTGCTGCTCACCGGCGGGACCGGATTAAATCCGACCGATGTTACCATCGAAGCGGTTCGTCCCATGTTTGCCAAAGAACTGACCGCTTTCGGCACATTGTTTACATTGCTCAGCTATGAAGAAATTGACTCTGCCGCCATCCTGTCCCGTGCCACCGCCGGCGTAATTAATAAAACGACCGTGTTCTGCCTTCCCGGAAGCTTAAACGCATGCAAACTGGCATGCAAGGCGCTGATCTTCCCGGAAGCCGGTCATATTGCCGCCCATGTCAACAAAGAGCAATAATAAAATAAGATTAACCCAAATTTTTAATCAAGGAGTCTTAACATTATGTTCGGCATCGGACTGCCTGAATTGCTAATAATACTGGCCATTGCACTGATCGTCATCGGCCCGAAAAAACTGCCTGACCTGGCCAAATCCCTTGGCCGCGCGCTAAATGAATTCAAAAAAGCCACCAAGGAATTCAAGGATACACTGGATATTGACGATGACATCAACAGTATCAAAAAACCATTCAATGAAATCAACGATGACATCCGGGGGGTCATAAAAGGCACTCCTTCGGATGAGCCGGTAAAAACCGATATCCTGGAAGATATCATCGACAGTGCGCCGGTAGACAAAAAAAAAGAAGACGCCCCTGCTCAGAAAGATCAAATGGATCAGAAAAATCAAGCAGCTCAAACGGAAAAAAACGGAAAAAAGACCGATGTCTGAAGAAGATAAACTCCCGTTCACCACCCATCTGGAAGAACTCCGCAAACGTCTGATCCGTTGTTTTATCGCCGTAATGATCGGATTCGGTATCTCCTACGGTTTTAAGGAAAAACTGTTTGACATTCTGACTTACCCGCTGATGAAAGTAATGGATGAGGGCGACACGTTGATATTTACCGGCATCACGGAAGCCTTTTTCACATTGCTAAAAGTTTCCCTGCTGGCCGGCATCCTGCTGGCAATTCCTGTGATTATGTATGAATTCTGGATGTTTGTCGCCCCTGGACTGTACAAGAAGGAACGAAAACTGATGCTGCCGATCGTCATTATTTCTTCATTTTTCTTTATCGGCGGCGCATTATTCGGGTATTTTATTGTATTCCCATACGGGTTCGAATTTCTGCTGGGGTTTGCCACCGACACCCTTCGGCCGTTTCCCTCGATGAAGGAATATCTCGCCTTTTCCGCAAAGCTTTTGCTGGCTTTCGGCTTTGTGTTTGAACTCCCGCTGGTGATCACGTTTCTTGCCAAAATCGGCCTGGTGACAGTTGATTATCTGAAAAAAAACCGAAAATACGCTGTTTTAATATTTTTTGTCGGGTCCGCGATTTTAACCCCGCCGGATGTGGTCACCCAGGTTATGATGTCGGTGCCGCTGATGATACTTTATGAAATCAGCATCATCGGTGCCCGGATCTTCGGTAAAAAAGCGCCGGCGGATACGGTGGAAGCTTCGGAATAAAAAGCCGTAGACGTTAACCACCGGTGATATCCATGTACCCATCGGACATTATCCATCAATTGCATTGAATTAAACCACCAGACCTGCTGTGCGACCCTAAAAGTTTTAACCGCTCCGAAGAAAAAATATACTCAACCGCAACACTGATTAAATATGTAATAAGACTTGAATTTAGAGAAGCCTTCACAAGCACGAAAACAGATACTTCCGTTCCACAGAAAAGCCCCCAACCGGACTCGTTAAGCAGAAAAGGGCCACCGTAAATATTTCTTTATACGGCTCATGAAATAATTTATTATTTGCATCTCAAAATTAATGACAATGCCTGTTTTTTTAGTTTGAAAAAATAAGTAAAGGAAAGTATCTTCGATGAACCAAAAAGCAATGACACTGGGAGCGAAAAAAACCATTGCCTTGATCGCCCATGACAGCATGAAAGACGACCTGTTGGAATGGGCTGCCGAAAACAGAACCGCTCTGGCACAAAGTATCTTATATGCCACCGGAACAACCGGAAAAATGCTTTCCAGGGAACTGGGGATTACTATTCACAATATGCAGAGCGGTCCTTTGGGAGGAGATCTTCAAATCGGCGCGAAAATTGCCGAAGGGAAAATTGATATTCTGATTTTCTTCTGGGATCCTCTGGAAGCCCAGCCCCATGATCCGGATGTAAAAGCGCTCCTGCGACTGGCTGTGGTATGGAATATTCCTGCTGCGACCAACCGGGCAACAGCTGATTTCATATTCTCATCACCGTTCATGGGACAAACATACCGTCGCGTGGTTCAGGACTACAGCAAACATCTGAAACGAATGGGCGGGAAAATTTAAAAGGAATGTGCTGTCTTGACAGGTTGGCATCTGCCACCTGTTTACACAGTCAAATATTTACCTTGCACTTGGAAATCGAATAAGCGGTTAAATTTCTTATAAGGAGCTGCAATGAAAATAAAAAGAATCATCATCATATATATACTTATTATCTTAACGGGACCTTTGCTTTTAACTGTTCATGCAGAACAGGAAATACTCTTTGCGCCTCCTGTTTCGGAATCTGCCGCGCCCCCTTCGTCTATAACTGTTCCCCCGGAAACCCCCTCTCCGGAATTCAAAGATTCTGATCCTGCGATAATTCAGCAGGTGGTTCCGGTGCAGGAAAATGTCGGGCCGATGGCTTTCATCCCGGAACCCGAATTTGAATTCGCCCCCGTTATTGACGGCGCAAAAATTATTCATGATTTTATCATACGGAATCAGGGAACTGCTCCTTTATTAATAACGGTCCGAACAGGCTGTGCATGCGCCGTCCCGGAGTATCCCCGATCTATCTTGCCGAATGATGAAGCCAAAATCACCATCACCATCGATACCACCGGATATGGCGGCAGAGACGATTTTTTGCGAACCATAAAGATTTTCACAAACGAAAAGATAAATTCAAATCTGCAGGCCAGGATATATGGCCAAATTAAAAATTTTGCGGAGTTCGATCCCAAAAAAAACATTATCCTGAAAGGCAAGGCAGATCAGAAAATCAAATTATCCGTCACTATAACACCTCAGGAAAACTATCCTTTTACCATTACAAATTATGAACTGGATGAGGCGCTAAAAGATGTTGTAAAGATCAGCCTGGAACAAAAGGGTAAAAAATATATTTTAACAGCTGAAAACCAAGTGGATAAGCCCATCAGATACATGGGAAAAATTCATCTTCATACAGACAGCAGCTATAAACCGCAAATTGATATGATCATCAGAGGAATTATTAAATAAAATTTAAAAGCTTTTCATTGTGTTTTTTGAAATACTGTATAAACAATCTATCCATTATATCAATCTTTTATTAACTAGTTACCGGAAAAAATAAAAAGCAATCCAATGACAAAAAAAATCCAAAAAGCATTTGTGGTATACTGCTCACCGGCGGGCACCACGCGTCACGTCAGCCATATTATTGTCAGAAAACTTCAGGAAATGAGAATTGAGGTTATTGAATGCGATTTAAGCAAAAAATTCAGTGAAACCTCCATCATCACCAAAATCAACCGGGTCAAAAGCAATGCCTGCCTGTTCGTCGGCTCTCCGGTATATGTTTCCCACGCGATACCGCCGGTCATGAACTTTATTGACCGGCTGCCGAAAAACTCCCAGATGCCCGTGGTTCCCTTTGTTACCTGGGGCGGCGCAACCAGCGGCATTGCGCTTTATGAAATGGGCAAGGCCCTGGCCAATAAAAATATGAATGTTGTCGGCGGCGCAAAAATCCTGGCAAAGCACTCCATGATGTGGCAGTCGCAGGAACCACTTGGAAAAAACCACCCGGATGAGACAGACGATCAGATGATCCGGAAAATGATCACCGCCATATGTGACAAACTATCTGCCGGATCAAACGGTTCCATTGATCTGTCGGCACTGGCATATTATCCGCCGGACATTGCAGCGGAAATGAAAAAGACGACCCTTAAAAAAGCCAAATCCCATATGCCGAAACGAAAAGTGGATGAAGACGCATGCACGGAATGCAAAGAGTGTTCATCCGCCTGCCCCACGGATGCCATCTCCTTTACTCCCTACCCTGAATTTGAAAAAAATTGTATTTTCTGTTTCAATTGCGTGCGACTATGTCCGGAAGATGCCATTAAAGCAGACTTTTCAAAGGTTGAAAAAAGAATCCGCGCCAGAGCTGAACAATTCAAGGAAACACCGCCTTCACAGATCTTTATATAACCATGAAAAGAAAAATCACCCAATCCATTTCCTTTAAATATGATCCGGTGGCGGTCGTACTCTCAAACCAAAAGCCGGAAAACGATAGACAATTTAAACCGGGCAAATGGGGGTGTGTCATGTTCCTGCTGGCAGCTGCCGCGAAAGGCAAAACCGCCGTGTTCGACCGAGAGACCTTCGGGTGTCAGGGCGGCGGGACAGGCCTGGGGTTTGGAAATCAATATAAAAAATTTCCCGGTGGTGAAGACTGTTTCTCCTATTTTCTATCCGTGGGAAACAGCCAGTGGGAAACCGGCCGCCGGATGGACGCAACCGTCAAACAATTCCTCCGGCCCGAAGCATTAGACCACTTTATGGATGGCGAAAGATATATCCGAATGAAACAAAAAAAGACAAATGATCTTGCCAAACCGAATTTCTCATTCGAAAAACGGGCTAAAATTTTGATTTAACGGACCTTCCACACCACCTTCAACGTCATACCATTCGGCAATAACTTTGTAAAAGTTACCAACAGCGAAACATTCAAAAAGGTTAAGAGACAGCTCCAAAAATAAAACGGCGGGGTTTAGCCGTAAAAAATCCAAGATTAAAAATACGACCCAGACCCTTCGATCAGGTGAAAGCCGGGCACAAAAAAATGGGTTGAGAGTTGCCTGGTAAATGGATATAATCGTTGTGACGATAAATCGAGTCGCTTCAATTATAGTGGACAAATCACTGTCATGCTATTTCATTTAATCAAAATTCACTCGATACGTTTCAAGCTGATTGCCAGCCTGATTGCCGTGTCATTGCTCATCGGACTTATATCTATCCTGGTTGGCGGCAATCTGCTTTATCAGTCGGTACTCGACGAGGCCAATAACCGGATCCGGCAAGATCTGAATGTCGCCCGCGTAATATATGATGAGCGGGCCGATACCGTTCGGCTGGCGCTGGCAATCACCGCATCCGCCACGGAATTCAGAAAGGCCGTCGCGTCCGACAGTCGAATGATTGTTTCCGAAGCCCTCAGGGATTTATCCGACCGGCTTAAACTGGATTTTTTGGGACTAACCGATGCCCGGGGACGGGTGACAAACCGATACGGAGCAGCAGGTCCGGAAAAAACGCCCCTTTTAAGCGCCAACCCTCTGGTGCTTCGCGTACTGGAAGAACATAAAACCGTCGCCGGCACGATGGTTCTGGATGGTGATAAACTGCTGGCTGAAAACCCGTCATTGGCTAATCAGGCATATATTAACGTTCATGCTGTTCCGGAAACCACTGATGCAGCCACCCGCCAGGATACAGTTGCGTTGACCATCGGCGCGGCGGTTCCGGTTTTTGCCGACGGCCACCCGGCCGGTGTCATATACGGCGGGTATTTGCTGAATCGGGACACCGCCATTGTCGATAAAATCGGAGAGACGGTTTTTAAAAATGAGGTCTATAAAGGCCACAACGTTGGAACCGCCACCATCTTCTATGACAATTTCAGAATTGCCACCAGCGTGAAAGACCCGTCAGGGAATCGCGCGCTGGGAACCGTCGCGTCCCCTGAAGTGACCCGGCGGGTCCTGGACCAGGGCGAGAAATGGACCGACCGCGCCAGGGTGCTGGATGACTGGTACATCACCGCCTATGAACCGATTAAGGATATTATGGGGAAAAGGGTGGGCATGCTTTATGTCGGGGTGCTGGAGGCTAAATATGCAGATGTCCGTGAAAAGGCCATTGCCGTTTTTACCGGAATTACCCTGGCGGGGGTGATCGTCGCTATCATCCTGGGATGGCTGTTCACCGGCCGGATCATGCGGCCGGTGAGTCATCTGATCCGCGCCAGCGCGGAAATTTCCGGCGGCAATTTTTCCCCGGATGTCGGCCCCATATCCAAAGACGATATCGGCCATTTGCAGAAGGAATTCCTGATCATGACCGAAGCCCTGAAAGAAAGGGAAAAAAGCCAAATGGCCGAAAGCGAAATCCGTCTGATTCAATCGGAAAAGCAGGCCAGTGTGGGAAAACTGGCGGCAGGGGTGGCACATGAAATCAACAACCCCCTGACAGCGGTCCTCACCTTTACCCATATGATCCTGCGTCGGAAAGATCTGCCCGATGAGGTCCGGTCCGACCTGGAGACCGTTGCCTCCCAGACCGAACGTATCAGAGGGATCGTCAAAAGCCTCCTTGATTTTTCGAGACAAACGGTGCTCACGCCCGAGCCCTTGGATATCAACCGTCTCATTGAAGACAGTGTCCGGCTTTTGGAAAATCAGGCGCTCATAAAAGGCATTCACCTTTCTTTTACGGGAGATGACGATCTGCCCGTTTTCACGCTGGATCACAATCAGTGCCAGAGTGTGCTGATCAACATGATCATTAACGCATTGGACGCGACGTCCTCCGGCGGAAAGATCGAGATTCAAACACAAAAAACCGGCACAGCTGATGACAGCGGTGTGGAAATCAGGATTTCAGATACCGGGAGCGGCATTTCACCGGATCACATGGATAAACTTTTCGACCCGTTTTTCACCACAAAAGAGGTGGGAAAAGGCACCGGCCTCGGCTTGGCCGTATCCGCCGGCATCATTCAGCGGCATGGCGGGACAATAAACGTCCATTCAAAACTCGAATCAGGAACCACCTTTACCCTGTGGCTGCCCCATCAGCCGATCAATGCGCATCCTGAAACCGATACAGGCCAGGAGGATCAATCGTGAAAATTTTAATTGTCGATGATGATCCCATTGTGATCCAGAGCTGCTGCCGGATTCTGGAAGCAGAGGGCATGGAAACCCGTACCGCGAACACGGTAAAAACGGGGGAAAAACTCCTTGCTGAAAATATCTTCGACCTGATGTTGACCGGTATCAAGATGCCCGGACGGGACGGATTCGAAATGATCCAGCGGGCAAAAAAAATACGTCCTGACATGCCTGTTCTCATAATGACGGGATATTTGACGTCGGGAACCGTTGAAAAAAGTCGTCGTTTCGGCGTGAGCAACTATATTGCCAAACCGTTTACCCCGGAAGAACTTGTGGCGGCAGTGCGGAAAGCACGATCGGTTTGTGAAAAATGATGCGGCACGGCGTGATATCTCCTCGAAGCATGCGTTACACGCCTTTTTCATTTTTTCATCTTACCGGTGCGATTTTTTTTAACAGTCATTTCTATCGGGTAAACAGACCTTACCAGCATGAAGGAGGAATCGAAAGATGAAGCAAACCATGTTGATTATTGATGACGACACCGCCGTACTGGCATCTTGCCAGCGAATTTTTACCGAAGAACAGTTTGAGGTGACCACGACCACAAATCCCATCGAAGGTCTTGAATTGGCGACCCGGAGACAATACACGGTTATTTTGTGCGACTGGCAGATGCCGGAACTGGACGGAATGGATGTGGTGGCCAAACTTGAAACACATGCGCCGGAATCAGCGGTGGTCATGATCAGCGGCTATCCATCTGTGGACCGGGCAACGGAAGCTATGAAAAGGGGTGCTATGGATTATCTGCCGAAGCCCTTTACGCCCGAAGAGATTTCCGCAACCGTTGCCAAGGCGATTACCGGCAAATTGACCCGGGAGAAAAAAGCCCTGGGCCGGTTTGAAAAAATGCTGGAAAAGTTCCCGACCCAGAGCCTTGATGATAAAGGGCCTAAAATCATTGCCGAAACCGTCGCCCAAACCGTGGGGGTCGCAAAGGCGACATCCCCATGGTTTTCCCTGTTTGTTCTGGGAGTGATGGCCGGCGCTTATATCGGATTTGGGGGACTTTTTTCTGCTACCGTTACCTTTGACATGGACCCGTCCATGGGCCTCGGTCTGAAAAAAATGATCACCGGCGCCACTTTCAGCATCGGCCTCATGCTGGTGGTCATCGCGGGCGCGGAACTGTTCACCGGCAACAATCTCATGGTTTCCAGCGTCATTACGGGCCGGGTGACATGGCGGACAGTATTAGCCAAATGGGGGCTCGTCTACACAGCAAATTTTATCGGTTCAATTTTACTTGCCCTGTTGTTCTATTTTTCGGGCCTCTGGAAAACAGGAGACAGCGCATTAGGGGCGGCAGCAGTGAAAACGGCCTATGCCAAGGTGAATCTGGATTTCGGCGAGGCTTTTGTCCGGGCCATCGGCTGCAACTGGATGGTCTGCCTGGCTGTCTGGATGGCACTGGCTGCACGACAGACAATCAGCAAGATTTTCGCAATTTTTTTCCCCATCATGGGCTTCGTGGCGATCGGGTTCGAGCACTGCATCGCCAATATGTATTTTATACCCGTCGGAATCTTTCTCTCCCGATGGGCCGGCCTTGCCCCCGAGGGCGTCGATATAACTACCATCACCTGGGGCGCGTTCCTGATGAAAAACCTGATCCCGGTTACGATCGGCAACACCATCGGCGGTGTCGTGTTTGTGGGACTCGGCTACTGGGGGGCCTACCTGCGTCCCTCAAGTTAGGTCAGGGGAAAATAAATTGGCACCACCTGCATTTTTATTACAGTGCGTAATACAGAGGTGCCGGAAAGGCCACAAAAACCTATGATTTCGGTGGCATAAATTTATACCCCACACCATACACCGTTTGAATCATCTTTTGACCGGGAAGCTGCTGGTCGATCTTTTTGCGTAGATTTTTTATATGACTGTCAATGGTCCGGTCATAACCTTCAAAATCATATCCCTGAACCATTGCAATCAGGTCGTTTCTTGAAAATACCCGTTCCGGCTGTTCCAAAAAAACCGTCAGCAATTCAAATTCACTGTTTGTCAGCTGAAGTTCTTCATTGTTGATGGAGACATGATGCGTTAACTGGTTTAAAACAATGGGGCCGGCCATCAGTTGTTCGCTAACCGGTTCGGGTATTGCCCGCCTTAAAACCGCTTTGACACGGGCCACCACTTCGCGAGGAGAAAAGGGTTTGCAGATATAATCATCCGCCCCCAGTTCCAAGCCGATCAGCCGGTCGATTTCTTCCACTTTTGCAGTGAGCATGATAATGGGAACGGTTGAAAATTTGCGGATTTCCCGGCAAATTTCCATGCCGTCTTTGCCGGGCAGCATAATATCGAGTATGATCAAATCCGGCATGGATTTTTGAACTTGCGGCAGCACGTCATTCCCATGGGATAATATTGACACCTGATACCCGGAATTCTCCATATAATCTTTTACGATCCGTGCAATTTTCGGTTCATCTTCCACCACCAGTATTTTTTTTGCCATGTTTCCTGTATCCCAAATTATCATTTAAAGCGTTCGGCCTGTGCGTTAGTGGCGAGGCAGTTCCAGTACGATCCGCAACCCACCGGACTCAGAATTTTTCGCCCAAATTTTTCCCTGATGAGCTTCTATGATGCTTTTACATATCGACAGACCCAGCCCGCTGCCACCGTTTTCACGGGATCTTGCCGAATCAGTCCGGTACAGCCGGTCAAATATTTTATTTAACGATTTTTCAGCAACCCCCGGACCGGTATCTTCAATAAATATGTTTATCCGGTCTTTTTTCACGTCACTGCCCACAGTTAAGGTTCCGGGCGATGACGCATAACGCAATGTATTTTCAAGAATATTGGCAAATACCTGGGTCAGTTTATCCGCATCACCGGATGTCACCAATGAATCAGAACTGTGAAAATCTGCCTGGATGCTGATCTGCCGATCATCAA
This sequence comes from Desulfococcaceae bacterium, assembly GCA_030145385.1. GTDB lineage: Bacteria > Desulfobacterota > Desulfobacteria > Desulfobacterales > Desulfosalsimonadaceae > SURF-3. The sequence continues at coordinate 16,356 of JAQYVU010000003.1, read as the reverse complement.
ACCGCGGCTTAAACCGTTGAAAGACGTCTTTAAGCACCTGAAACGGTTTGACCGGGCCGCGGTCCATTTCAATAATCCCGCTTTCAGTTTTTGCAATTAAACTTAAATCATTAACAATTTTAGACAAAGCCATGACCTCGGCATGCAAAGAATCAACCGTATAAGAATTGATTTCACGGATCCCGTCCTGCAACGCTTCAATCTCACCCCGCAGCACCGCAAGGGGTGTTCTCAGTTCGTGGGCAATATCGGAAAGCCATTGCCGGCGGGTACTTTCATAGCTTTGAAGCGTTTGGGCCATAGCATTAAAATCTTCTGCCAGCTGGCCGAGTTCATCGTTTGATGTGACAGTGATCCGTTTATCAAACTGCCGGTTTCGAATGGCGTTGGCCCCTTCGGCGATCTTTCTTACCGGCAATGTGAGATGCCTGGAAAAAATAATGGAAACAACAAATGCCATCATCAGCACAATAGCACCAATCAGATAAAATGCCTGTGACTGGCGCTTTAAAAACGAAATATCCGTGGGACTCATTGATTGAGATTCTTTTTTTAATCCCAGCCACCCAATGACCTGTTTGTTCATCTTTATCGATTTAAAAACCTGTTCGGAAAAAACCGGGTTGCCAATAATAATCTGTTTTTGAGAATCAAGCAAAGACAAACGCATTGCCATTACAGACATTTCCGGCGCCCTGCGTGGCGGCATTCGATGAAGTTGCCGGTCCCTGTTCTCCCCGCCTCGGGAATAATTCCTTACGGAAGATTGAGCCGGCCAAGGTGTTCGCTCACTATTTGGGTGTATTTGATCCCTATCACCTGAAGGTGGTTCGTAAAAATCAATTTCCGGCGGCGGCGAAATATGGGATTCAACTGCGGGAAAATATCTGTTCAACATGTTATGCCAGCGCCGGGGATTTTTTCTGAACAATTCCCAACTGCCTTCTTTCATGTATTCAGCGGATAGTATTTCTGTCAGTTCGTTAAGAGAATCCAGTTCCTGCTGCACCACATAGTCAGAAAAATTGCGGTACACAAAAAACTGCATGGTCAGCACCATCATAATGACAACAGCTAATGATGTCACCAGCAGCAGCAGCAAAAATTTTAAAAACAACCTGGATTTCATTTTTCGTTTATCTCTTACAGTTTAAGCTATGCGATACCTTTATCCGACACGATCCGGAGACTTTCTTTTGCAAGGCACTTCATGATGCAGACATCGTTGAATCTATTTCAAGTCATTAATAACGCAGCAAATGGAAGTCTCCGGATCGTGTATTGTGAGAAAAAAATATATCAAACAAATAACCTTTGCAAGCGGTAAACATCCTCTCCACAGCAATCCCATAATTTCTCCATAATTTCTCCATAATTCATCTCTATTGTCAAAGTCAGTTAAACAACAAATTTAATAGGAGGAAACAATGAAGAAAAACTATCCAATATTTTTATTGTTCACAGCATTGATGTTATTCAGCACAACATCAGCAATCGCCAATCCCGGCGGCCCCATGGGATATCACAAAAAATCCGATTTTACTGCTTTGGCCCAAATTGATTTGAGCATCGAACAAACGGAACAAATAAGAAAACTCCGACTGGCCCATGAAAAATCCATCGCTCCATTAAAAATTCAGGAACACCAGCTCAAAGCAGAACTCGATATTTTCTGGCTCCAGCTGAAACCGGATACGGAAAAGATCAAATCCGCTCAGAAAATAATTCATGACATCCGCTTTAAAATATTAGAAAAAGAAACGGCATTTAAGATTGCTACACGTCAAGTCTTAACCCAAGACCAGCTTTCCCGATTTTTAGCCTTGAGCGGCGACAGATGTCATGGTACGAACCGATTTGCCCCTCATCCACCGCCTCCGCGACAACCAGTGAAATATTAAAAACCAGTAATCTTGATATACAATAACTAAAAACTGATGTAATTGAAAAAAATGATACAAGTAGATATCTTAAAACTTTTAGTTATTTTAGGGTGTATTGGCCCAACGGCTCTTAACGCTCAGGAAATGATTGTTTTAAGCGGGGGAGAAAATCATCCCCAGACAAGCCTTAGCCAAAACATCCTCTCCGAAGCCTATCGCAGGATTGGCATCCAAATTGAAAAAAACAAAACGCTGGTCCCAAAAATAACTGCCGCTTTACAGGAAATGGAAAAAGAAGGCCTGATTCAGGCCTTCAACAATATGGCATCAACAGATTGATGCCACTCTGCTTACTGATTTATCTCCTATCCTGATAGACACATAACCATGACCTATACTAATATAAAATCTCGATTTGCATCAGAAACTTTTTTTATTCTTTTACCATCCTCAACCTTTCCATCTTTTCTCCATAATTTTTCCACAATCAGGTTTTATTGTATAAACCAGGTTAAAGCTGATTTTACAAAAATAACAAAAATTAAAGGAAATTTTTAAAATGAACATTACAAAAAAAGCAGCAGTTATTATCACACTTATGGGAATCCTTATCACCACCAGTGCATTTGGATATGATGACTCTTCGGATGAAAGAGGCAGAGGAGGCCATCAGGGTCCGCCAGAGGAAGCGTATTGCGCCTGTGAAGGTAAAAGTGAAGGAGACACTGCAGAATTTACCAGCCCGCGCGGGGATACGGTAACAGGTACCTGTGAAAAAGATCGCGACGGTGACCGGCTTGTCCTGCGACCGGATAATCCCCCGGAAGGAGATTCCGGAGGACGGCCCATGCGGGGTGATCGGGATTAAACTTCTCTCAAAAAAAACAAATTATTAACGGAGAAACCAATTGTAGGTCGGGATTCCATTCCCGACAAATGGAATCTGCCAATCAATAAAATTGGATGCCGGGTAAGAAACCCGGCCTTGCAAACGGTCTTTGTTAAAAATACGTGAAAAAATTTTAGAGAAAGAAAAAAACGATGACTATCAAACATATCAAAGGCTGTATCGGCTGCGGGACGTGCGTCAAAACCTGCCCCACAGATGTGATCCGCCAGAATCCAAAAACCAAAAAGGCATTCATCAAATATCCACAAGACTGCCAGATCTGTCATTTGTGCCGGATGTATTGCCCGGTGGATGCCATCACCATATCACCGGAAAAATCGATTCCGGTGGTGGTGTCATGGGGGTAAAAATGACAAATATTCAAAAACCTAAAGATATGTCCCGCCGTAAATTCATGACCTTAGCCGGTGGTGCTGCGGGATTTGCGGCAATGGCGGCCATGGGATTATCCGCAAAAAATGGAGAGTGCAGCGTCAATATCCCTGAAATTGATATAAACAAAATAACATATGCGGAAAATGAGACAGACTTACTGATTGTGGGAAGCGGAATCGCCGGCCTTTTTGCTGCGATCAAAGGACATGATAGCGGTGCCAGTGTGCTGATGGTCTCCAAGGGCCGTCTCGGCTCATCCGGGATGACACCGTTTGCCAAAGGAATATTTGCCTATGATTCCGCAAAAGAAAAATTAAGCATTGAGGAATTTGTCGATAAAATCTCCCGCTCTGCTCTTGGCACAAATAATCCGGTATTTACCCGGCAGATGGCAGAGCATTCACTGGCACGTGTCAATGATCTGAAAAAATGGGGATTTTTTAATTCTCCCCTTTATTTTGATGCCTTTAGCAAACCGATCAAAGAACGGAACATTCCGGTCATCGAACGCGTCATGATCACCCATTTGATTAAAGAAAATGGAAAAATCGCCGGTGCCGCCGGTTTCAGCATGGATGAAGCAAAAGTGCATATCTTCAAGGCAAAAAGTGTTGTCCTGTGTTCAGGTGCCGGCGGATTCAAGCCCAACGGGTTTCCCATTTGCGACCTGACCCACGACGGGACGGTTATGGCTTATAACATCGGTGCCAAGGTGACCGGCAAGGAATGGAATGACGGACACCCGGGGCAGGCAGAAAACGCAGCCGCCTGTTATGACGGATGGCATGGCATGTTTGACAGAAAACCCGGCACAACCGGCATCGGGATACGACATGACCTGGGCGTGGAATCAAACTATCAGGCCTATATGGCGGGCAATCCTGTTGCCGGTGGTCCTCCCGGCCGCGCAAGCGGGAATAAGGTCAGCGGCGGTCCCTCTCGTCCCGCAGAATTTGCTGAAAATCATCGGCACGGTCCCCCTCCCGGTGGCGATCACAAGCCAGGGGGCGCTCCCGGGCAGATGGGCGGCAACTCTGTGGGCGGCTCTTCTGCCGGTATGTCGATTCACAAGTCGGAAGGATTGGTCCCCGTCAATGATAAGGGCGCATCCAATATTCCCGGGCTGTACGCTGCAGGAGATGCTTTAGGTTCTCATATGGCAGGGGCCATTTATACCCAGATCGGGTCTTCTCTGGCAGGATCAGCGGTTCAAGGGGCGATCGTTTCCGCGGCTGCGGCTGAATATGCCAAGGGAATTGACCTTCCAAAAATCTCGAAGGCCAAAACCAGGGCCATTGAAAAAGAAATTTTAGCTCCGCTCAAAAGAAAAAAAGGTTACAGCCCCGCGTGGGTGACCCAGACCCTGCAGGGCATCATGATTCCCAACTTTGTTTTATATATTAAAAAAGAAAGTCTTTTAAAAGCCGCATTGGCATATGTTGAAGAATTAAGGGACCATCATATGCCCATGCTGAGAGCTGCCGATATGCATGAGCTGCGCCTGGCCCATGAAACAGCGAATATGATTATCAATGCGGAGATGAAACTCAAAGCATCAATTATGCGAAAAGAGAGCCGATGCAGCCACTTCCGCCTGGACTACCCGGAGGTAGACACCAAAAACTGGAATGCATGGATCAATCTTTACAAAGGCCGGAATGGTGAAATGAAACTGGAAAAACAACCCTTTGACAGCTGGCCTTCATAATCTTTCAAGATATTTGTTTTCCCCTTTTAAAACGACAACTTATTTATCAAATCAAAGCACGATGGGCATCCGCCAGCTTCACCGATAACGGGGACGGCACGGTCACTGACAATGTCACCGGCCTGATGTGGTCTCAGGATGAAAGTGCTTCGGAACTCAACTGGGAAGAAGCCCTGACCTGGGTTCAGCAAAAAAACAGGGAAAACTACCTGGGTCACAGTGACTGGCGTTTGCCGAATATCAAAGAGCTGCAAAGTATTGTGGACTACTCCCGTTCTCCTGAAACCACCGGATCAGCGGCCATCGACCCGATATTTTATACAACGCTCATCGTCAATGAAGCGGGCCAGATTGATTATCCTTTTTACTGGAGCAGCACCACCCAGGCCGACTGGACCCTTTCGGATCAATACGTGGGAATCAAAATACCCGTAAAAGTTGCTTATGATTCAGATATTCCCTGCGTGATGCAGGCACTTTTGGAATGCGCACAAGAACACACCCAGGTGGCAGAGCATCCCGAACCCCATGCTCTTTTCATAGGATTTGGGGAAAGTTCCATAAACATTGAACTGCGGGGCTGGATTTCCGAGGTTGATGGCATGGATCAGATCAGAAGTGAGCTGTACCAGGAAATCGACCAAAAATTTCGTTCATCAAATATCCAGGTCCCCTTTCCCCAGCAAGACCTGTATGTGCAGATGGCCCAGGAGTTGGTGCCCGCAACAGGATGCTGATATTATAGGGAAAATGGCATAAATAAATATAACACATTGTCTTTTTAAATTTTATATGTAATTTCCTTATCGGAAATCACTGATTTTCTCCGGATGGTATTCCGAAAAAGTTGGATCCGAAAACAACCCTGATTTATAAAAAGCTTTTCATGGTGATGAATCGCCACTGTATCAGAAAACAACTTATCCATTATTTCAAATGTTTATGAATGAGTTATTTGAAAGTGAAAACATGACAACCAATAACCGACCCTTTCTGCTACTGGCGCTCCTGGCGGCATTTCCTCCTCTTTCCACAGATATGTACCTGCCGGCCATACCGTTGTTACAAAAAATATGGCAGCAGCCCCTGGCCATTGTCAACCTGACACTGGTCGGTTTTTTTGTCAGCTATTGCTTTTTTCTCTTAATTTACGGCCCTCTGTCGGATCGCTTCGGCCGCCGGCCGCCGCTGCTGGTCGGCATCGGCATTTTTATTCTGGCAAGCCTGCTGTGCGCTGTCTCGGACAACGTCATTACCCTGATTGTGTTTCGGGTACTCCAGGCTGCCGGAGCAGCCTCTGCATCCGCCCTGGCCCTGGCCATCAGCAAAGATGTTTATAACGGGTTTGAACGGGAACGCATTCTGGCCTATATCGGCGTGATCATGGCCCTGGCCCCTATGCTGGCACCGATTTTCGGCAGCTGGGTCATGGTCTGGTTTTCCTGGCGATGGATCTTCGTGGTTCAGGGGGCGATTGGTGCAATTGGCTGGGTCGGCGTTTGGCGTATGCCGGAAACCTTAAAAACGCCTTCTTCCACCAATGCCCTTCAGACCGCCGGGATCTACCTGCAGCTGCTCGGCAACCGGCGCTATATAGGGTATGCACTGATGATGTCCCTGGTCGTGCTGCCGCATTTTGCATTTATCGCCGGATCAGCAGATATCTACATTACCCGGCTCGGGCTGTCAGAGCAGGTCTTTGGCTATTTTTTCGCACTAAATGCAGCGGCCATCATGGCAGGATCTTTTGCCTGCACACGGTTGCTGAGGCGGGTAGGATCACGGGGACTGCTGACCGCCGGCTTTGCCGGGATTCTCATCGGCGGCCTGGGAATGTTCATACGCTGGCTGCCGGGCCCTTGGGGGCTGGCCCTGCCCATGGCTGTCATTTCTTTCTCATTCGGCCTCAGCCGCCCCCCCAGCAACAACCTGGTGCTGGAACAGGTCGACCGACATGCCGGGGCTGCCTCCTCGCTCTTGATTTTCATTTACTTCATGCTAGGCGCATTTTCCATGTGGCTGATCTCCCTGGACTGGACGGACAAAATCCGCACCATCGGCGTGTTGGCAACAGTAGCCGGCAGCATCCTGCTGGGCATCTGGCTTCTTATTCCCAAAATAACCGATAAAAAATTTTCCGTGCTCTGCCCGGAGGGGGGAGGAGACACCACATAAGTGGGCATGACTTTTTTCCTGCAACCATGGCTCTTGTTCCAGCGGAATCGTTTTTAAACAAAATTCATACCGGCTTTTCAAATTTCACATCTTTTTCACATCCTTTTCACGGCCGGTTCACGCTCTTCGATTTACCTTTTACCCATGTCAGGGCCTTGAAAAAAATAAGCTTGAACCGATGAGGACAAAAGTGCCCTTTCGCGGACATTCCATCAGCACCATGGAAACTCCGGCCATCGCTAAAGGATTGCTTATCCTTGCCCTGGAAACGTTTAACCATTATATTGTAAAAACTATCAATCACACCCCGGAGGAGACCCATGATGCCAAACATCAGGCTGCTCATCATAGAAGACAATCCGGCCATTGTGGAAAACATGACCGATTTTCTGGAATCAAAAGGATATATCCTGGATTTCGCCATGGACGGCATTGGCGGCCTGCATCTGGCCCTGACCCAGGATTATGACGTTATTGTACTGGATCTCATGCTGCCGGGCATGGACGGCATCACCCTGTGCCGGAAACTGCGTCAGGAGGCGGACAAACAGGTCCCGGTGATCATGCTCACAGCCAGGGATACCTTAGACGACAAGCTTCTCGGTTTTGAATCCGGTGCCGATGACTACCTGGTCAAACCATTTGCCTTAAAAGAGCTGGAGGCCCGAATCAAGGTGCTGGCAAAAAGGCGGATGGCTGAAAAGAAGGTATTGTCAATCGCTGATCTTCAAATGGATCTGGGAACCTTTGAGATTTCCCGTGAGGGGGAAAAAATCGAACTGAACAATACCTGCACCTCGATTTTAAAACTGCTCATGGAATCCGCCCCCAATGTGGTGTCCCGCAAAGATCTGGAAAACCACCTCTGGGGGGACATGCCGCCGGGCAGTGATGTGCTGCGCAGCCACATGTACAATCTGCGAAAAAAAATCGACAAGCCCTTTGACCACGCCATGATCGAAACCGTTCACGGCATCGGCTTCAGGCTCAAGGAAAAATCCTCATGAAATTTTACCAAAGCCTCCGGTTCAGGATCGTGGCCGGTATCCTTGTTTTCGGGACCCTGCTGATCCTCCTGAATACCGGTATCACCTTATTTATCATGCGCAACAGCATGTCCCGAATGATTGCCAACCTCATCGATACGGAAGTGGACACCTTTATTTATAAATACGAAAAGGATCGGACAACCCCCCTGCCCCATTCCAAATATATCAATATGTATGAAGGGCTTGAAACCGTGCCGCCACAGTTCAAGGATTCGGTAAAAGATCTGCCGACCGGCGTTCACACGATTGATGACCCTGATAAGAAACACCGAATCCACGTGGGGGTAATCCAATTGCCGGATAAGGAAACCCCCTATTTTATGTTTTTTCACGGCAAGGAATTTTTCGAGGAAAATGTCTGGCTCCACCCCAGACAGGTCCCGTTGATCTCCCTGGCCCTTTTGCTCATTCCGGGCATCATTATTGGTTATATCATCTCCCGCATGCTGTTTGCACCGGTGGTGACCCTCATGGAACAGATCAGAAATCTGAACCCGGACAATATACCGGCCCGGCTTTCTCAAAAACACGCCAACAATGAACTCGGCATGCTCACCCGAACCGTTGAGACCACCATGAACCGGATCAACGCCTTTATCCAGCGGGAAAAACAGTTCACCCGGGATGCCAGCCACGAACTCAGGACCCCGCTGACCATTGTCAAAGGGGCAGTGGAAATCATGGAGACACAGCCGGAACTTGCGGCCAATCCCTTGTTGAAAAATCCTTTAAAGCGCATTTCACGGTCGGTCAGGGACATGGAAACCACCATTGAAACCTTTCTCTGGCTGGCCAGGGAAGAAAACGGAACTGCAGAAAACTGCCTGGTGGCGACGGTGGCAGAAAAAGCGATCAGCGACAACCAATATCTCATAGAGAATAAGGACATCCAGCTTCATATGGATATCCGTCAGGACAAGTCCGTCAGGGTCAAGGAAGAAGTCCTTTATATCGCCATCACAAACCTGATCCGCAATGCCTTTCATTTTACATCCAAAGGATCGGTAACCATAACCATCGACGGTGCCCAGATCGAGATTGCCGATACAGGTATGGGCATCGAAGCGGATAAACTGGATTCGGTCACCCAATCCCATATCAAAGGGGAAAAGAGCCAGGGATTCGGCCTGGGGTTAAGCATTGTCTCTCGTCTGTGTAAACGTTTTGGCTGGCAACTGGCCATTGAAAGTGAGCCTAAAAAAGGGACCCGGACCCGGATTATGTGGCAGGATTCCTGATCTTATTTTTCCCAATAAAATTATTAAATTTCAGTACCCGTTCACGGGGTCGAAATTATCATTTTTCTTGTAACCTACTGTCCTGTAAGCGTTTACAGGGTGACGCAGATGCGAGGCGCCGGGCACGCAGACGTACTCGTCGTACTTCAAGTGCCCGGGAACAAAGCAGGTGCGGTGCCCTGTGAACGATTACAAATTTCACATCTTTTTCACATCCTTTTCACGGCCAGTTCACGCATCCGCCGCTATGCTTTAATCATAATTAATGAAGAAGGAAATTAAGATGCAAATGGAAACCTTCTTAATGAGGAAGCATAATGACAATTCAACACAAAAATTTATTTAAAAAATTTCAAACCCCGGTCGGACGATCACGGACCCGGGCACTCCTGCTTGCAATAGTGGCGACAATACTCTCAGGGTGCAGCATGGCAATTCATGATTTCAAGACACCACTTGCGGTACCGGCGCAGTTTTCCGAATCCGGAACATCACCATTGCCTGACAAATGGTGGGAATCCTTTGAGGATAAGGTGCTGGGTGGGCTTATTGATCAGGCGCTGGCAAATAACTTTGGCCTCAAAACCGCCTGGGATCGCCTCCGTCAGGCCGAAGCGGAAACGCGCAGTGCCGGGGCAGATCTCTTTCCAACACTTGATGCCGGGGCCGGCACCTCAAAAATCCGTTTTCGCGATGCCGGACAAACTGGCGACAGCAGCAGTTATACCCTGGGGCTGACGGCCGGTTACGAGCTGGATCTGTGGGGCCGCATTCAATCCAGCCGCGATGCTGCAGCCTTCGATGCTGCTGCCAGCAAAGAAGACCTTCAGACCGCAGCCCTCACCCTATCGGCTGAGGTGGCGGACACTTGGTATCAGCTGGTTGAACAATACGGGCAACTGGATATACTCAACGAGCAGATCGTCACCAACAACCAGGTTCTCGAACTGGTGACCATGCAATTCCGGACCGGCCAGGTTGGTATCGCTGATATGCTGCAGCAGCGGCAGCTGGTCGAGTCCAGCCAGGGCGAAAAAACGATAGTGTTGGCCCAGATCAAAATATTTGAGCACCAGTTGGCAATCCTTCTTGGATATTCCCCTCTCCAGTCTGTGGCGCCGCGAGTTTCCGAACTGGTAGACCTGCCTTTAATGCCGAAAACGAGTCTGCCGGCAGAATTAATTCAACGCCGCCCGGATATCCGCAGCGCCTATTATGATGTTCAGGCAGCGGACAGCGACTTGGCCGCCGCCATTGCCGACCGTTTTCCCCGGTTGAGCCTTACCGCCGGGATAGACACCTCGGGTGTGCATACCCGGGATCTGTTTGATAACTGGCTGGCAACACTTGCCGCTAACCTGGCAACGCCGATTATCGATGGGGGTTTGCGAAAGGCCGAGGTCGACCGGACCCGTGCCGTCGCATCCGAAGCACTGAACACCTACGGCCAGACCATTCTCGATGCCTTAGGAGAGGTAGAGGATGCACTGGCTCAGGAAAAGCACCAGCGAGACTTTATCACCAGCCTTGACAAGCAGTTAGAGCTGGCCGGGCAGGTTGTCGAGCGGGTGCGTGACAGATACTTGCAGGGAACCGTTGATTACCAGCGGGTGCTTGATGCACTGCTCTCCCAGCAGACGCTTCAATGCAGCATTTTGACCGCCAGACGCGATCTGGTGCAGGATCGGATTGAACTGTGCCGGGCTCTTGGCACGGGATGGAAGCTGGAACAGCCGCAACAGAATCAGTTTAACGCTTCAACAACTACAGACAAGAATGCCCTCTCACTCAGGCAATTCAACGAAAAAACTTCCGGGTGAGGGGAAAAAGGTGAAATACATGCTGTCAAATCAAGAAACATCACTATCCAATAATCAGGAAATTCCAGATAAGTTAATCAAAAAAGGTCATGGGCGACACCTGCCGAGAGTCATTTTTCGTACACTCCTGCCGGCGATTGTTTTGGCCGCAGGCGCTGTTCTCGCCCTCTGGCTTATGGAGACCGGCCCCCAGGCGCAATCAAGGCCCCGGACACGCAACGCGACCCTGGTAGCGACCAGGGCTGTTGATTACAAAATCCAACAGACGATTATTTCCGGCATGGGAACCGTTGCGGCTGCCTGTAATGTTGAACTGCAACCCCAGGTCAGCGGCGAAATCATCGAATTGAACCCCAACCTGATACCCGGCGGCCATTTCAGCCAGGGCGAAACACTGCTCAAGATCGATCCCACCGACTACAATCTGACCGTGCGGGAACTTGCCACTGATGTGGCCAAAGCCGAGTCCGACCTTCAGCTTGAGCAGGGCAACCAGCTTGTCGCCGAAAAAGAATACAAGCTGCTGGGCGAAGCGGTCAGCGACCAGGAGAAGTCACTGATGCTGCGCCACCCCCAGTTGGAAAACCTGAGTGCCACCCTTGAAGCAGCCCGGGCCAAGCTCGAACAGGCCAGGGTTGATCTGGCACGTACAGAAATCAAAGCGCCGTTTAATGCCGTGGTACAGTCACGCGAAGTAAACCTGGGCACCCGGGCCGCCGAAACCACCGTACTGGCCAGCCTGGTGGGCACCGACGCCTACTGGGTGGAAGTATCAATACCGGTGAGCCAGCTGCGTTGGGTCCGGATTCCGCAAACCGAAAAGGACCCGGGCTCCCTGGTCCGGATATACGATTCAGCGGCCTGGGGCGACGGGGTCTGTCGGCAAGGCCGGGTAATTCGCTTAAAAACCGGCTTGGAGGAACAAGGGCGCATGGCGCGCCTTATCATTCGGGTGGAAGATCCCCTGAGTCTGCAGCCGGATCACACGGATCAGCCCCGAATGCTGCTCGATTCATACGTACGGGTGGAAATTGAGGGGCAAGCAGTGGCCTCGGCCACAGCCATCGAGCGTGAGTTCATCCGCGATGGCAACAGCGTCTGGATCATGAACCCTGAAGGGGTTCTTACGATCCGCCCGGTGGAAATCGCTTTCCGTGGGGCCGATCACTTGATTGTCACCAGCGGCATTGATCCGGGCGATCAACTGATTATCAGTGACATAGCCGCACCTGTAGACGGGATGGCCCTGCGCACAGCCGATGACTCCACCGACAAAATCGCCGGGAACCAACCCCCTACAACACCAACGGTCAGGCAGGAGGGGTAGTTATGAGCAGCAACCAGCGTTTTTCAAAAATTCGCGGCCCCATCTCCTGGATGGTGAATAACCGGGTCACACCAAACCTGCTCATGATTTTCCTTTTACTGGGCGGACTGTTCATGACCACCCGCATCAAACAGGAAGTCTTTCCAGAGTTTGATCTGGACATGGTGACGGTCAGTGTCGACTACTCCGGGGCAAGCCCCGAGGAGGTTGAACAGGGAATCATCCTTGTTGTGGAGGAAGCCATCCGGGCCATCGACGGGGTCAAAGAGTTGACCGCCACTGCAAACGAAGGAAAAGGGACGATTAGTGCCGAGCTGGAGGAAGGCACGGACCAGCAGAAAATCTACCAGGAAATCAAACAGGAAATAGATCGGATTACCACGTTTCCCGAAGATGCGGATGAACCGGAAGTCTCTCTTGCCACCCACCTTCGAGAGGTGATTAGCATCAATCTTTACGGTGATGTGTCTGAAATGGCACTGCGGGAGACGGCTGACCAGGTGCGGGACCGGTTGCTGCAGAATTCCGATATTACCCAGGTCGACCTTGCCGGAGCCCGGGATTATGAAATTCTGGTTGAAGTTCCCCAGGAGCGATTGCGTGCCTACGGTCTGACTTTGGACGAAATCGCTTCGGCCATCAATAGCGCCTCCACCGATATCCCCGGCGGTTCGGTAGATACAGCCGGTGGGGATATCCTGCTGAGGATGAAAGACCGGCGGGACTGGGCTGTTGAGTTCGCCCGGATACCCATGGTGACGACCGCCGACGGCAGTGTGGTGTACCTGGAAGACATCGCAACCGTACGCGAAGGCTTCGAAGACACGGACGAGTCCGCCGCATACAACGGACACCGCTGCATTGGCATTGATATATACCGGGTCGGAGACCAGACCCCCATGGGGGTCGCCGGGGCCGTGCGCTCGGCCATGAATGAAATAGGACAGGACTTGCCGGCCGGCATCGGTTGGCAAATCAGCAACGACCAATCCGAAGTCTATCAGCAGCGTCTGGAATTGCTGCTGAAAAATGCTTTCATGGGCCTGGCGCTGGTACTGGTGGTGCTCGGGTTGTTTCTGGAATTGAAACTGGCCTTCTGGGTTACCATGGGGATTCCCACGGCCTTTCTCGGCAGTTTGCTTTTTCTGCCGGTTGTGGGGGTGTCCATCAACATGATCTCAATGTTTGCCTTTATCGTGGCCCTGGGGATCGTGGTGGACGACGCCATCGTTGCCGGCGAAAATATTCATGAGTACCAGCAGCAGGGTATGGGGTTTGCCAGGGCCGCAGTCCTTGGTGCCCGGGATGTTGCCATGCCCATTGCTTTTTCCATATTGACCAATGTGGTGGCTTTTTTACCCCTTTCCTTTATTCCCGGGACAATGGGAAAAATCTGGAAGGTCATTCCCCTGGTGGTGATCACGGTTTTTATCATCTCCTGGGTCGAATCGCTGCTGATTCTGCCGGGCCACCTGGCCCACCTCAAGCATCGGCCAACCGGCGCATCCCTTACTCGACTGCAAAGATGGCAGCAAGGATTCACCGACCAGGTGGCCCGATTCATCAACCGGGTTTACGGCCCTTTTCTGGATCTTTGCCTCCGCTGGCGGAGCCTGACCGTGGCATTTGCCCTGGCCGTACTGGTCGTGGTGATCAGCTATGCGCTTAGCGGTCGCATCGGCATGATCATGATGCCCCGGGTTGAATCGGACAGGGCCGAGGTGACCGCCGTCCTTCCCGTGGGCAGTCCCATGAATAAGGTAATGGCCGTTCAGGATAGATTATCCGACGCCATAAACGCTGTAGCTACAGAAAACGGAGGAGATCGACTGGTTACCGGGGTCTTTTCCAAAATCAAGGAAAATCAGGTGGAAGTAAAAGCCGACCTCACAGATGCCAGGGTCCGTCCCTTGAGCACCAGCGAGGTGACCCGACTGTGGCGGGAAAAACTCGGGCCGGTGGTCGGCCTGGAATCATTGCTCTTTGAATCGGACGGCGGCGGGCCAGGATCCGGGGCCGCCTTAACGGTTGAACTTTCCCATTCCGATATCAATGTGCTTGACCAGGCCAGTGCTGCTCTGGCGGATCGCCTGGCAGGATTTCCCAACGTCAAGGATATTGATGACGGCTACACGCCGGGAAAGCAGCAGCTCGATTTTTCCATTAAACCTGAAGGCCAGAGCCTGGGCCTGACTTCAGCCGAGGTTGCCAGCCAGGTACGAAATGCCTTCTCCGGTGCCGAAGCCCTCAGCCAGCAGCGCGGCCGCAACGAAGTAACGATCCGTGTGCGCCTGCCCGAAAAAGAGCGTAGCAGCGAATACCACGTGGAAAACCATATGATTCGAACCCCGGCCGGGAAGTTTGTACCGCTGACCGAAATCGCCAATTTTGAACGGGGCCGCGCCTATACCAGCATTACCCGCCGGGATGCCCGGCGTACAGTGACGTTGACCGCCAACGTCGAGCCCATTGGTGAGACGGGGCAGGTACAGGCCGCTCTTAACAGCACCATTTTACCCGATCTGGCCCGGGATTATCCGGGCCTTAGCTATGGCTACCAGGGGCGACAGGCTGACATGAAGGAGAGTATGAGCAGCCTGATCGGCGGATTTGTTCTATCCATGCTGAGCATCTACTTCCTGCTGGCGATTCCCTTTCGCAGTTACAGCCAGCCGCTCATCGTCATGATCGCCATTCCGTTTGGCATCGTCGGGGCAGTACTCGGCCATCTGCTGATGGGATACAATCTCAGCCTGATGAGCATGATGGGCATCGTGGCGCTGTCAGGAGTTGTAGTCAACGACTCACTGGTGCTCATTGATTACGCCAACCGAAAACGACAGGAAGGCTCCGGCCCGGCCGAAGCGATCCGTATTGCCGGCCTGCGCCGATTTCGCCCCATTGTCCTGACCACCCTGACCACCTTCGGGGGTCTTGCACCGATGATTTTTGAAACCTCCCGACAGGCCCGGTTCATGATTCCCATGGCCCTTTCGCTGGGATTCGGCATTCTCTTTGCCACGGTGATCACCCTGGTTCTGGTGCCGTGCCTGTATCTGCTAATCGAAGACATCCGCCAATGGGTGGGGCATGGAAAGCTTCAGGATACAGTACTTGATGCCATACAACTGTAACCTGGGTTACACCCAGATTTTATTTGAATCTTAAAATAAATTGTAACGCAAATCGATTTTTGATCGACACTCTATTATTAGACATCTTAATCAAAAAATTTGTAAACGTTCACAGGGCACCGCACCTGCTTTGTTCCCGGGCACTTGAAGTACGACGAGTACGTCTTTGTGCCCGGTGCCTCGCATCTGCAGCACCCTGTAAACGTTTACAGGCCAGTGGTTTACAAAAAAATAATAATTCCGACCCCGTGAACGGGTACAAAAATTTGAAACTGAGAACAAAATGAAAATTTTGATTTCCTGTTGCAAAACAAAAATACTATTTACCTTTTTTGTATTACTGATGCTCGTAATAATATCCGGTTGCAGCTCCGAAAGCGATGGTGAAAGCGATACCATAGTGGAACAAACCGAGGGTGAGGGATCTACTGATGATGACATCAATGAAACGGATTTAGGTGATAACGATGATGAAGGCGAAACAGGGGATGGGGAAAATGACGATAATCCCGGTGATGGAACACCGGATGATGGATCAAATGATTAAATAGAAGAAGATGACGAAGAAACGGAAGAGGATGCAGAAACCTCTCCGGATGATGAGATACCCGCAAATGAGCCGTCTTCAGATGAAAAATACAATCTCAGCGGTACGATTATCGGACCTGCATCCGCGGCTGTTGACAGTGACATAAATGATACGGAGGCCCCGAATAAAGTTTTGTTGCCTTTTTGCA
>JAQYVU010000152.1 GCA_030145385.1 Desulfococcaceae bacterium | reverse complement strand
GACGGCAGCATTTGAATTTTTTAATTCCTCGTTAAGTGCCTGCAAAGAAGTTTTGGAATAAACAAAATACGGAAGCGCCGGTGCTCCGGCATGAATCCCTTTGGCAAGCTGATTTGTTTCAAGGGGAATAAAAAGGGCGTGCGCACAGGACAGGCATGCGGTTAGAAGAAATGCAAAAAGTAATTTATAAATTGTCTGCATGGACAGCGCCTTTCATGCTTACCGGATTATGATTTTTTTCAGATTACAGATTAAATCTCATTAAATTCAAGATAATTATCTTTAAATTAATTTTTGACGGCAAGCAAGCTAAAAGTCCGTCGGTGTCGGGTATGTAAAAAATCAAGTTCGCAAAAACATAATTCAGGGGCTGGGCAGTCTGCAATGGAAACCACGCTGAAAACAGATTCCGTCCTTACAAATTTGTATTTTAGCACAACTCCGTATGTCCCTGGATAATAGTCAAATTCTTAGCTTAAAATCTTGAATTAAATGAATATAAAAATATCATCTGCCGTTAAAAGATGATTAATGATGTAAAGTATGACAAAAATGTGTTTAATGAATTTGAAAAATAACAATTTTGTAATCTCTTAATGTGGACTTAGATATCGTAAAAAAATATAAGAAATCATTTTAGTGGTTTACTCTTTTTAAAAAGATAGTGGCATTGTTCCTGCAATTTAATAAATGTTTTATCTCTAACGCGCCGCAGGGCTTATTAAATGTTCTGCTATGCCATGCAGTTTTTCTATGGCGGGGGGTAACGGTTCGGTTTTCATTACAATCTTTTTAAATATTAAGGAGGAGCGTGTGCAGTTGAAAATTTCCAAAATAATTTTATCAGCAACGGGGTTGTTTCTCGGAGTCCCGAAATTCGTTTTTGCCGCAGAGCCTTTTATTGATACCGGGACAACCGCATGGATGCTGACATCAACAGCACTGGTCCTGCTGATGGTCCCCGGTCTTGCCATGTTTTATGGCGGACTGGTAAGGACCAAAAACGTTTTAGGAACCATGATGCACAGTTTTGTGGCCATGGCAATCATTGGTGTTTTGTGGACGGTGTGCGGATATTCGCTGACCTTTGGCAATAGCATTTGGGGCGGATTTATCGGATGGTCGGATGATTATTTCTTTTTAAAAGGTATCGATGACACCATCATCAATGGGGTACCGGAATATGTGCTGGCAATGTTTCAGGGAAAATTTGCCATTATCACACCGGCATTAATCAGTGGTGCTTTGGCTGAACGGGTATATTTTCGGGGCTACTGCCTGTTTATAGTGTTATGGTTTTTGGCCATTTACTGTCCATTGTGTCACTGGGTGTGGGCATCGGACGGATGGCTGTTCAATGCCGGCGCCGCCGGTGTAATAGATCTGGCCGGCGGTCTTGTGATTCATGTTTCTGCGGGTATCAGCGCGCTGGTGGTGGCTGTTTTTTTGGGAAAAAGGAAAGGATATCCCAAAACAACCATGCAGCCGAATAATCTTGTGATGACGATGATGGGCGCCGGGCTGCTCTGGGTAGGCTGGTTTGGTTTTAACGCCGGGTCAACGGTTCAAAGCGGTTTGGATACTGCCCGAGCTCTGACCATGACCCAGGTATCTGCTGCCAGCGGGGCGTTAACGTGGATGGTGATCGAATCCATTATTTTCAAAAAAGCCACTTCTCTGGGATTTGTATCAGGCATTCTGGCCGGTCTGGTGGTTATTACGCCGGCGGCCGGTGTTGTTTTGCCCTATGGCGCTTTGATTTTGGGTGCGTTGTCTTCCATGGTTTGTTATGCGGCACTGAATATGAAGGCAAGGCTGGGGTATGATGATTCCCTGGACTGTTTTGGTATTCATGGGGTCGGCAGCGGGCTGGGGGTTCTTTTGCTGAGTTTTTTTATTCGTGACAGCTGGATGACCAGTGCGTCTGCAGCAGCCGGTGGCTGGACCGCCATGAACCAGTTTATGGTTCAATTGACGGGCATGGGCGCAACCATTGCCCTGGCAGGGATCGGGACCATTGTGATCTGTGTGATTGTGGAAAAAACGGTCCGGTTCCGGCTCGATGAGGAAGAAGAGGTTGTCGGGCTTGATCAGTCATTGCACGGGGAGCACGGCTACGGGCTGGTAAACCCTTAATGGCTTCGTAAAAAATTCAATTTCAGCGTTGCGCAACAGCCTTCGTCGCTCAACGTACATTCGTACGCATCGCTCCTCAGGCTTTGCGCGCCTTGAACTTGAAACTTTTTTCTTTGCCATTAAATCCAAAACTTAGAACACAAAGGGCAGCGGTCGGGTTTATGTTAAATAATCCGAACCGCTGCCCTGAATTTTTTTACCGATCTGAAAATGCGTGTTTATTCGTTGAAATTTTTGTCAAGCACTCGATGGGTGAATGTTTTGGCATTTTCTCCGGAGTAATCCGACACCACATGACCGTTTCCCATGAGTCGCCATTTGTAGATCATCAGTCCCTCGAGCCCGACAGGGCCCCGGGCATGGATTTTATTGGTGCTGATGCCGACTTCCGCCCCGAGACCGTATCGAAAGCCGTCGGCAAACCGGCTGCTGCAGTTGAGAAACACATCCGCCGAATCTACATAATCCATGAATTTAATGCCCCGTTTTTTGTCTTCGGTCACAATAACATCCGTATGGCCGGAACCGAATGTGTTGATATGGTTAACGGCATCATCAAATTTGTCGACAATCTTGACAGATACAATCAGATCCAGATATTCCGTGCACCAGTCTTCTTCAGTGGCGGCTTTTACCGTAATTGTTTTTAAAGTGTTCGCGCACCCCCGGATTTCGACGCCTTTTTTCTCAAACGCGAATTTCAGCTTTGGCAGGATCTTTTTGGCAATGTCTTTATGTACCAGAAGGGTTTCTGCTGCGTTACAAACCGCCACATACTGGCATTTGCTGTCCACGGCAATGTTTATCGCCATTTCAATGTCCGCCAGTTTGTCGATATACACATGACAGATTCCGTCGGCATGACCCAGGACGGGAATGTTGGTATTTTTCATGATATACTGAACAAACTCGTTGCTTCCCCGCGGGATTATCAGGTCGATAAATTTATCCAGAGACAGCATGTCCGCAACATCGGACCGGGCTTCGACCAGTGTCAGCCATCCTTCCGGAATTCCGGCTGCAATGCCGGCGTCAGAGATAATGTCTGCTAAAATACGGTTGGTGTTGGCTGCTTCGCTGCCGCCTTTCATCATCACGGCATTTCCGCTTTTAAGGCACAAAGATGAAATCTGCACCAGGGCATCCGGTCTGGACTCAAAGACAATGCCAATCACGCCGATGGGGCTGCTCACCTTGAAAAGTTCAAGCCCCTTGTCAAGTTCCAGCGCGTTGGATGTCACCCCCACGGGATCTGCAAGGCGGATCACGCTGTTTAAGCCTTCGATGGCTTCTTTGATTTTATCTTGTTGGAATTTAAGTCGCTTGAGCAGCGGCGCTGCCAGGTTATCTTTTGTCGCATTTTCCAGATCTGCCTGGTTGGCTGAAATTATTTCGTCTTTTTTTTCTTCCAAAGCGACGGCAATGGCTTTCAGCGCCTTGTTTTTAATGCTGGCCGGCGCTGCTGCCAGATGAATGGATGCATTTTTCGCCTCAGCAGCTTTGTCTTTAATGGACATAGTCAATCTCCGTGTCACTTACAACGATGCGTTTATCGTTTATCTGTTATCAATAGAAAATGAGTTTATTTAAAAATTTGGAGCATATCATATACAACATCAGGGTAATTGAAAAGAAAAACAAAAGAGGTGTTGAGTGAAGGAGCATTTTGTTCTTTTATGACCCCTTTTTCAATAAGCTGCTTTCGCAATTTTTGTTCTCGGGATATCAGAAACAAACTGTTTGACAATGGGCCAGGCCCCTTCTTTTGGAACAGCCGGTTCATACGGCGAAACATTATTATAAAAAAGCCAGGCATTGCTTGAATCTCAGTTTGGCAGGGGAAAATACGAACAAAGGGATAGGTTTTCATCGTCCTGCACGTTAAGATGTTTCCCGGAACATCCGCAGAGCACAATCATAATAGTAAAAAATATCAAAATGATCCATTTTTTGCTCATTGCCGATCCTGTGTATGATTTAAGCGTTTTGCGGTTGATGCGGTAGGTTGACAGGAAAAAATCATAATAGAGATGCCGGTTAAATATTAACGTATTTTAAATTAATTCTAAAATCAATTATAACCTTTTTGCCGTGGTTAACACCCGGATTTTTTCCCGAAAGGTATAGTTTTCTGCACTTGATTTGTTAAATAATACAGTTTTATATTTAAATATTTGTTATAATGAACTATAGTTGGGCAATTCCGGCTGATGATGGTATGGGGATGGAAGCGTAAATTAAAAATTTTAAATGCTCAATATAGTGAAATAATGGTATGATAAGGAAAATGTTTCGTGTCAAATCTGAGGTCAATAAAACGCCGTTTTGCAGACACGGGGTTAAAAGGCAGGATGGATATGACAACTATAAAAAAGGTTGCCGCCGGAAAGATTCTCATGGGCAAGCTTGGCTATAGCCGGGATTTGCTTGATGAAATAACGAGGATCGGTCAAGAGGAAAATATTCAGCTGGGCCGCGTCAAAGCACTCGGGGCTGTGCAGAAAGCCCGTCTGGGTTTTATCATCAGGAAAACAGGGAATTTGATATAAATGAATGAGGCGGATCATGAATGATGTAAACAATCGGAAATATTCCCGTAAAAAAGTTTGGCATGATACAGAAGCAACAATAAAGCTCGATGACCCGTTTAGCGGCGGCGCCCGAAAAACCATGACCATCAAGGGAATTGTCGAGAATCTCAGCACCGGCGGCATGTTTTTTAAAACAGCAGAGTCGGTGCCTGTTTTATCAAAAACAGAAATAATAATTAATTTTGATCCTGCTTCCAGTTCAACCGATCTTTCTGTAAAAGCTTACGGAGAGACGGTTCATGCTGCTGAAAATGGTGTGGGTATTAAATTTACATCAATTGATATGGCGGAACTGCAACAATGTATCATTAAAAAAATGAACAAAATATCATAATTCATTGATTCATCATGTCCCATCGATGGCATGAAACCTGAATTTAAACCCGATATATTTATTGATATGAAGGGCTTAGCTGATATGGCGTTGAACGGGAAAGAGGTTTATGAAACAAAGATTTTGCGGCTTTTCGCGGGCCTGGGTGCAACCTGGCAGCCGGTTTCTGGCATTGATGATACTGATTATTTTCTTAAGTGTCCGGCCATCGTATTCAATGACAGATGGTTATCCGCTTGGTAAACATGATGAAAAACTTGAAACCTGGTCATTTCATTCCAAAATAGATTTGCCTGGAAAAGACGGGGCGCTTTATCTTGGCATGTTTTTTTGTTCCGGAACCCTTTATTTTCTGAAAGGGAATTTTGCGCATATTTTCTGGCTGGATACGTCCACTGGTGAATATACTTATGAAAACAATATATTTTTACCCCCCTTTGAAAAAGTTACCCATTGCGAAAAAAGTTTGAATGAAAAATACCATGACAGTTTTTTTCGCTACAATGCCGGGGAAAAAACCTTTCTCACATACGCCAGTTTTACAAAATTTTGTACAAAGCTGACATTTTTTCCGGAAAAAGATACCTTTGACTGTGACCAGGTTCGTCAGCGTGATCCGGAGAGCAAAAACTTTGATTGGTACATGTTTCCCCGGATGAATATCGAAGCGTCTCTGGATGGCGAATATGATTTATGCGCATCCGGACAGGGTCATTTTCAGCATTTCTGGGGAGACAAGATTCATGAATCCGGGGACTTTATTGCCGCTCATCTGGATTCCGGGTATGATATTATCATCAACGATATGCCTCCTTTAGAAGATGATGCGTCCATGCTGCCGGAAGTATATATGTTGATATCTGATCCGGATGGAAAAGTTGAAAAAATTTTAGCTTTTGAGTATTCGGTCCTTGAGTGGGCGCAAAGTGGAAATAAAGGAAAGAAATATCCGGTTCATATTTTAGTAAAAAACAATGACAGGAATTTAAACCTGGATATTCGGGTGTTTAAGAAGGATCAGACCGCAAATCTGCTGGGTGTTGAAAAGTGGTTCGGGTATGCCGACATTGAGGGCAATATGGATAATCAACCCCAGAAAGGATGGGCGTTTTTAAGCCCTGTCGGCAGCAAGGAAAAATAAATATATCAATAATGGTTTGTTTGTTTTTGCGACGGTCCGGGGGTGATTGCCGGACCGGTTTGTTTGAATTGATTCAAAAAGGAAAATGTACGTATGATGTGCCGATTGATGTGGATTCTAATAATCGCTGGAATTTTTTTTCATTGCCCGGTATTCGCGGATGCACAATGGACTAAGATGGATCTTCCCGAATCATATCGGAATGCGGCCTTTTCTGATATCTGGGGAACTTCAGGCACCAACCTGTTTGCGGTTGGTGCGGGTGACAGCGATACTGAAGGTTTAATTCTGCGGTACAATGGCTCCGGTTGGGAAAAGATGGACAGTGACGGGTCAACCGGATTGAATTGTATCTGGGGGAGTTCCGGATCGGATATTTTTGCCGGTGGTACAGACAATACGATTCTTCATTACAATGGCTCCGGCTGGAAAAAGATGGACAGCCCAAATTTTACCAACAATACCTGTGAAGATATCTGGGGCATCTCCGGTTCAGATGTTTATGCGGCCGGATCCGGTCGGATTCTTCACTATGACGGCGACAGATGGCGGATAATAAGCAATACAAACATGCTGCCTTACCATTTTATGTGTATTTGGGGCACTTCAGGAACAAATCTCTTTGCCGGCGGCTTTTATTATGATTTTGGGGAAGTAAATTATATGATGATGCATTATGACGGTTCCGTATGGACACAAAGCACATCCGGTACCGGCGGCATGCTGATGAACATCTGGGGCAGTTCGGAAACAAATGTCTATGCGGTCGGAGGTCCCGGAATCCTTCATTATAACGGATCCGTCTGGAGTGTTTCAGGTAATGGCGTCGGCGTAAATGCTGATGTATATGCTATCTGGGGCAGTTCCGCATTAAACGTATTTGCCGGAAAAAATGACGGCGATATTTTTACCTATAATGGCAGTGTCTGGAATGATTCGCAATCCGATAACATAAATACCATCATGAATTTATGGGGATTATCCGCAGCAAATGTTTATGCCGCAGGAGAAAACGGCACAATTCTTCATTATAGTGATAGAAGCGATACCAATACTGACAGTTCAGGCGGTGGCGGCGGGGGTGGCTGCTTTGTAACTATTTTGAATAAATGATAATCGGTATTTAAATATTATTTGTTTTTTTCCCGATAGTTTTTTAGCATTCGGTTAAACCTGGTCATACCTGAAACAGTCTGTTGTATGGTCGTTCACCATGCCCACGGCCTGCATGAACGCATAGCAGATTGTGGAGCCGACAAATTTAAATCCTCTTTTTTTCAGATCTTTGCTCATAGCGTTGGATGTCGGGGTATTTGCCGGAATATTCGCCGGTTTTTCCCAGGCATTTTTTATGGGCTTGCCATCAACAAATTGCCAGATGTAAGTGTCAAAGCTTTTGAATTCTTTTTGTACAGCTAAAAATGCGTCGGCATTGGTGACCGCTGCCCTGATTTTAAGCCGGTTTCTGATAATTTCAGAATCATTGATCAGGTCGGCAATTTTTTTTTCGTTATATCCGGCAATCTTTTCGGCATCAAAATTGTCAAGCGCCCTTTTGTACCCTTCTCTTTTTTTAAGAATCGTTAACCAGCTTAGCCCGGCCTGGGCGCCTTCTAAGATCAAAAACTCAAAAAGGGTGCGATCATCATGAACCGGCACACCCCATTCATGATCATGATAATGTTTCTCAAGCTCGCTCCCGTTTGCCCATTCACATCGCTTCATTTTTTCCCCTTTTATACTGAACCTCTTCCTTAAATCGAACGTCTTTGATATTGGGCAGTTGTGCAATTTTTCGCATGAGATTGATCCCTTCTTCCTCATAATTTTCAATCATTTCAGCGGTCACCTCAACCGGTTCCCCCATGGAAATCCCCAGTGTTGCGGAACGCAGATGCCATCCCCGGGTAATATCCGATCCGCCCACCAGATTAACCGGTGCGATAAAGTCGCCGGGCCTCATATAAGCCTGTAAATATTTGGGATTAACATATTTAATGACCACCCCGCCATCCGGGTCAATATAAGAGCGCGATCCTTCCGGAAATATGAGAAAGCTTTCTTTCATGACTTTTTTGAAAAGATAATAATCTTCTTCTGAAAAATCCTTCATGGCGAAAGCAAAATTTTCAGTTTCCAGAAAAGTTGCCAGTTCTTTTTTTGTTTCCGGATCCAGAAAAGAAGTGTGCTGCATGAAGTCATCAGGCGTGCCATGCACCATGGCGGTCATGAAATCTTTAAAACTAAGTTTTTTAATTAAATACAGTCCGGCATCCGGCAATTTGATCAGGCATTGGGTGCGTTTGGCGGTTTTTCTTAATTCTTGTGCAAGCCCCCCGGTTTTAATCGCTGTTGTTTTTTGTGACGGCACGGTAACAAAGAGGTTGCCGACATTTGCCGCGCCGTTTCGCAAGACAACATTGGAAAACATCCGGGGGCCGACTACGGTGTTGCAATTTTGGGTAAGGTTATGAAATCCCAGTTTTCGGATCACGCTTCTGACAAAATAAGGTCCCAGATACCCCTCATGGTGCCCCACGAAAAAAATACGGTGTCCTTTGTTTTTGATTTTTGAAAGTTTATGCAGCGTTTGGACGGTGTCCGCAGATGCGATTTCTTCGGCAGAACTGTTTTTAAACGAAACACGGTTGCCGTCGACATCTACCAAGATAATATCAGTGACATTCCGTTTTTCCGCAAATTCAAAAAATTTGTGCCAGAACGCGGAGTCCGGCAATACCGGAAAGATACACCGGTCAAAAGAAAACTGTATGGCCAGCAGCTGTTCCAGCCGGGTTTTGGAAAATTCCTGGAAAAATTTGTGCTGAAGCAGTTGATTTTTCTTTTCAAGGAGTTTTTGTTTTACTTCCGGGAAATGGGTATTAATATCAAGACCATGTTTTGAGGCAAATTCCACGATTTCTTCGAGTACTCTGATGGCTTTTTCATTGTGCGGCGCAAGTCGGAGGGAATATAATTTTGTCCTGGCAAACTCGATCAATTCCTTGAAATTCAAATGGTTTTTCCAGCCTCTGGCATTTTCGATAAATCCGCGAAACCAGGAAAATCGCATCAGGTAATGCTGCACTCTTTCGGATATCCTGTCCGCAACCCCCGCCAGCCGTGAAAAAAATGAAAACATCCTGTCAGATGCACTGTACAGTCGTTTTTTCCCGTCAAGCTTTGCTATTGATTCTTCCAGCTTGTCTTTATTGTTTAAGAGAAATCTAATAATTTCATCGGGTTTATAATTTTCTTTGGCCTCAGCCCACCATCTTGATAATGACATTTTGTCTAGCAGTTTCACCATTCACCTGTTCGTATATTTTTAGAATCTTAAAGTCATTTTCCCAAATATATTCACATATCAAATCTGTTATAATGGTCAACTGATTAAGGCGGTTGAGTGTTTTTATATTGTTGATGTAAATCGGGGAGAATCGGCATGGAATAAAAAATAAAGGGTAACAGCTTTTTTGAAAAAACTGTTACCCTTTGATTTTATATCGGTTTTAATGAATTCCGGTCAGATTATTGAGAATCAAGCTTAATGTACGAGTTGGATAACTCTTCATCAAACTGAAATGATTCATTAAAAATTTCAAGTAGTTTGATGTTTTGTTTGGCCATCATCAGGCAATTGCCCACAATGGCGTAAAACAGGATGCTCAGGCGTGTTTTGGATTCATCGCTTCTGATGCGTTCAATCTGGTCCTGGTTAAAATGGTCGGCCAGTTCCCTCATGTACTTATATTGATCGATAATATTCTGATAATCTACGATTTCTTTATTCTCAAAGGACGTTTCGACTTTTAAAAGAATATCCATGATGCATATTTTAATTTTTTTGAGTTCTTCGATTTGAATATCCAAAAGTCCTTTGTGTTTATTGCCGATATGGATATATGAACGCACCACCGTATCCCGGTGCCCGTCAGAAAGCTTTTG
>JAQYVU010000151.1 GCA_030145385.1 Desulfococcaceae bacterium | reverse complement strand
CCATATGATTACCTTAGGTATCTGTTTGACAGAATCCCATTTGCAAAAACCGAAGCAGATTATGAAAAACTCCTGCCGCAGAATCTTGCCCCTGACCAGATTGAAAAATTTGCCAGCAGGTGTGCTTGATTAAGCGCTTACTCATCAACGACTTCTTTTTCTAAAATTGTCCATTGCCGTCCTCTTGAATTGCGGAACGACTTTCTCAGAATACTTGAGTCACAAGGATTAACAAATGATGAATCGAAGTTGTTTTTGATAAAATTGAAAAGGGTTTTAAGAAGGATGTATTTGAATCGTTTGGTGGTTTGCTTTTGGCCTTCAGTGCTTTGGATTAGAAATGTCAGAATCTTATCTGGTGAGACGGCTTTTATATCCTGATCGCCAAACCGGGAGTTAAACCTTTCCAAAAAAAGTCGATAATTTTTGACCGTATTTTTTTCCCGAGTTTATTTTCTGGTAATTCATGAAACTTGTGATTGCTTCAGAAACATTCATAATGGCACCTCCATTAGATTAAAAAGATGATTAAAAAATGACCGTCTCATCGAAGCGGCCTGCGGTTAAAGCCTAATCTGAAATCCTGGGTGCATCACCGGAAGGGCGCAAAGTGATAATCGATTTCAATTATCAAACCGTATTAGGAACTAAGATTCTTTAATGCAGCAGTTTCAATCTTTGAAAGTTCGCCTGCCATTTTGTTCTCGGCATTCCACAAATCATAAGCCTGTTGCATGCGTAACCAAAGTCCAGGTCCATTTCCTGCAAATTTGCCAATCCGAAGCGCCATTTCAGTAGTAATGGGGTGGGTGCAGGCTAATATACGATGAAGTTGCTGACGAGAAACACCAAGACGCCTTGCAGCTTCGCTAACAGACAGGTTAAGAGTTTGAAGCACATCTTCACGTAAAATTTCACCAGGATGTATTGGTGGTCTTTTTATCGGGCGTTTAACTATATATTCTCCCATATTTTTTCACCTCAATGATATTGTTCAAGGTCAATCTTAAATGCATAACCGGCTTCCCATTCAAAGGTAATGCACCATGGACCATTGACATGAATACTATAACGTTTTGGCTTTCCCTGAAGGCCATGAAAATTAAAGCCTGGAATGTTTAAATCTGTCAATGATTCCGCTTGATCCAAAGCATCTAAACGTCTCAGGGACCGGGATTGTAAATCATGGTTTACCCTTCGAGAGTGACCACGCTCAAATAATTCAGCAAGTCCCTTATGTCTGAAACTTTTTATCATATATCTAAGTGTAGCAAGCTTTGTTACAGTGTCAATAGAAATGTTACACAGTGTCAAAAACTATATATGATTCCGCTAAAGTGAGAAATTCCTTATATAGCGGTGATAGACCTTCAGTATTCCACAATTTTTCAGAGTTGCACACTGTCGATAATATCCTAAACTTTTTCAGTTTTAGTGATATACAAGATATTGGGGGACCGTTATTGTTGGAAATTATATTATCAGCGTAACGACTTTTTTGAATGTTTTAAAATTGATTTCAAAGTGTCAATTAAAGTTTCATTCATAATTTATATTTGTCAAGTTAAGTATAGGTCAGGGCAGCTGATCACCGGAAAAACCAGGGGCATAAAAAGCGGTAGATATATCCGGCCGTTTCCCTGATACACCTGCAAAGAAAAGGCGTGCAAATTCATTCTATAAAAAGTTGGTATTTGCGCGCCTTTTAATTTTGGGGGAGGTGATTTTAACTGGATTGTTTCATGATCCAGGCAAGATAGCGGGCTGTTTTTTCCCCTGAATTTATTTATGAATTCAAATCATAACCACCCCGCCGCCATAAAGGCCGTCCGTCTTCATCCCTCAGTGGAATAATAATATCTGCAATGTCATCACCATTTCCGACAATTGTGATCGTAGTGGCAATGATTCGTTCCGATTCATCTTTTAATGTGATTTTCAAAGCCTGGATGTAAACTTGTTCGCCGAAATCCGGTTTGCTTACTCCGAGCAAATCCCAGTACCATTGGGGCCCGATCCCGTAAACAGTTGTTGTGGCATCTTCTACACCTTCTAAATCTTCCGTATCTTCGGTAGCTATGATCAGCCCGTTACCGTCAAGAATTACATCAACCACTACGCCTTCGATTTCAACCATTATCGCGTCGCTGAGTATCTGCATCTGGATTCTTGATCTTGTCCTTGTCCGGATGTTTTGGCACTCGCCATTGCCGAATCCGCCTTCATCCGCGCCGTATCCGCCGCCATTGTCGCCGCTTGTTTCATTCCCGCTATATCCGTTGCCGCTGCTGGCCCCGTCATTTCCCCCGTTTTGAGCCATTGCCTGCACATTGATCATTATGAGGACCATCAGTGCGAGCCCTATCCATTTGCCTGTAGTTTTCATTTTATTTCTCCTTTTAATTAATGATGTGTTTTACTTTTGCTGTTGATGGAAATAACATCCTTAAATAATGAGCTTTTTTGAGATGATAATGTTCACCTCCCCCAAAGTGAATTGCACTGCGGATGGATGCCTTTTTTAAGAACAATAAAGCCGGCCGGACTTACTAAATTAAACACCCCGGGTGTAAAATAGTTTCATAATTTGTTTTATGGATGGCTGGTTTTAACGAAAAATTGATGAAATATCATGTGTTTAAAATTTTATTTTAATTTAAAAAACTTGGCTCTCCGGACCCGGATTTTTTTTTGAAGGATAGCGGAAAATTCAAGTAGGCTGTGCGGCAAGAATTATGGGAGCGATTTTTGCTTATGCTTATAAATTGATGAGTGCTGTATGTCTGAAGCAGCAATGACAACCGGAAAAAGGCGTAAAAAAACCGGCCGCCGCATTAAAGGCATTGGCCGGTTATTTTATGACTATATTTTAGATTGGAAACCAACGGGACCGGCTTAATTAAGCGTATCGTCGCCGCAGTAGGGGCAGAATTTAAAATCCGCTGACGCCACCGGCTGTTCGCATTTTTTGCAAAGGGTGGGGGCTGGTGCCAGTTCGACGATGAGTTCGCCTTCCCTGACAGGCACCATTTTCCGGTCTTCTGAATAATTGGCGGTTTTCAAAACCCTTTTTACCATGGCGTCAAAAGGGGCAAACACCGATTTTTCCTGTTTCATGATGGAAATATTAAATATCTCATCCCCTTTTTTTACATAATCACCCGCTGTCACATACATGACCCACATATCACCCTTGCTCGGCGATGCCAGGTGAAAGTCGTTTTTCGGGTCTGCCATTTCATAGGACATCCCGTCGCCGGCATCCGGTTCCCGGACCTTTACCTGGAATGTGAAGATTTCAGAGTCTATCAGGTATCGCACCACGCTCATACCGTTTTTCCGGGGTTCGGAAATGTCTAAAATCATCATTTTATGCGGTTTGCCGCTGGAATCATTGAACTCCAGTTCCGTGCGCAGCTCAAGTCCCTCAAACCAGGTGTCTAAGGGGATGTTGTTCGGATCCCCGAACTGTTTCTGAAACTCAATGGTTTTTAAGGCGTCTCCCGGGTGATTGAGATATAGCACCAGCTCCTCTTCCGTGGGCTGCCGCTTGATCAGGTCATGCATATTTTTGCGCTCCGCCTCAATATCCATTTCTTCGAGAAATTCCAGGGGCGATAACTCGGTGCGGTTTTTTAATGCCCATTCCGCCTCACTGCCGAACGCACTATGATATACCCAGTCTGCCGGAAAACCCAACGGCAGTTTGCCATACCGGCCCAGCAGAAGATCCCGGAATGCGTCATTGCTGTCCCGGTAAAGTTTCAGGCGCTCTTTACGGACCGCTTCGGTTAATTTTTCTTCCGGTTCGGTGGCAACGGTTTCCAGGATATTGAGCATCTGGCGGACATGCTGTTCCCCGCCCCGTTTGTAGGCTTCGACAACCGCGAGAAATGCCGTGTTCCAGGTAATCTGGGAGCCGGGGGTCACATCATGGTAGCGGATAATCTTTCGTGTATTGGCAAGAAACCGGAGCATATACGGCAGCAGCCGGATATATCCCTGTTTCAGGGCGCCTTCCTGGGACGAGGAGGTGGCTCCGCCGGGCATGCCGTGTTCAATCACGTCATAATCGATTCCTTTAAAGTACGGGGAGCAGTATCGGTCGTAATAGGGCATGATCTGTTTTAAGACAAAATTGCAGTCACGAATCATGTCCTTGTTCAGGTTGGTTTTCAGGCCGAGTTCTTCTTCAATGTAAGCCGCGGTGGACAGGACTTCGCCCTGGCCGTACCACCTCACCGCTGCGCCGATGGCCGTGTCGACAATATGGGCCCCGGCTTCGGCAGCCGCGCCCACGGCCGGAACAAACAGGCCGTCGGTATAATGCCGGTGATAATGAATGATCAGGTCGGGATATTTGTTCCGGATTTTGGTAACCAGCCGTTTCATAAACCGGGGCGGGCATACCCCGGCCATGTCTTTCAGGCCGAGAATGATCATTCGGCAGGCCTGTTTTTCGCTCACTCCTGCCACCTGCGCGGTCATGTGCAGGATTTCATCGGTGACCTTCAGGTAGCGGTCCTCGTCAAACCCTTTGGCATAGGACAGAGAGATGGCCGGCTGAAAAATATTTCTTGTGGAATTGAGCACGATTTCCGCAAACGGGCGCATGTTTTCAATATGGTTTAAGAAATCAAAACACCGGATCACGTCATAATGTTCACAGATCATTTCACCGGTATGCCGCATCACGCTTTTGGGCTGGGGCTTGTAACCCAGCACGTTGGTTGAGCGGATCAGAATTTGTTTCAGCGACCGGGGGGCAAACTCGTTCCACATTTGCGCTTCAGTAAACGGGTAGGTCATGTTTGCCAGCATGGCCACATGAAAATGGGCGCCTCCGCCGTTTTCTAAAGAAAAGAAGCCGCTCCGGTCCAGGTAGGGGCCCACCATCCGGTCTTCTCCCAGGCGGAAGCGATTGCCGCTGTTCGACTGGGTGATGTCACGGGTGGTGGTGTCCGAAAAATGGATGAATCCGCTGTCCCGGACATAATCCAGCGTGGCCTGACGGTCGTAGCGGGGATAGCTGAATTCTTTTGATGCTTCTTTGAGCCGGGGGGTGACCACTTCCAGCCGTCCCAGTCGTTTATCCGATATGCCGCGGTATTCGCCGAGCTGAACATACGGGTTAAATCCTTTGGCCGATATTTCCGCCACCAGCCGGGAAAGTCTCAAGGATTCCGGTGCCTGGTCTGTATAATCCATCAGCTCCGGCGTGTTTTCAATAAACCGTGTATCATATTCTCCGGAAATAAATACCGGATGTTTTACTATCTGCTTGTGAAACGGGATGGTGGTCTTGACGCCGCCGAACATGTATTCGCGCAAAGCCCGCTGCATCAGTTTTACGGTTTTTATCCAGCTGTTTCCATAGGTAATCAGCAGGGATGCCGCAGAATCATAATTTGAAGGAAATTCATACCCGCTGGTCACGCAGGAGTCCAGGCGAACACCCTGGCCGCCGGGAGACGTGTACCGGGAAATAATGCCGGAGTTGGGGGAAAAATTGTCCTGGGGGTCTTCACAGTTGATCCGTACCTGCATGGCGTGTTGAAAAGCGATGGTGTTTTCTTTGTTAAATCGCAGCACCGATCCGAATGCCACCGCAATCTGTTCTTCAACCAGGTCGATGCCGTAGCGGCATTCCGTGATGCCATGTTCTACCTGGAGCCGGGTGTTTACTTCAATTAAAAACGGTGTGCCGGTATGATCCACGAGAAACTCGACCGTTGCCAGGGAATGATAATTAACCGCCTTGACCAGCTTTTCGGAATATTCTTTTAATTGTGCCCGTAACTTGGCGGTCATACCCGGCCACGGGGACGGGGTGATCTCCACCAGTTTCTGGTGGTTTCTCTGGACCGTACAGTCGCGTTCATCAAATGCAAACACATTGCCGTGCTGGTCAGCGATGACCTGTATTTCGATATGGCGGACGGATGTCAGGAATTTTTCCACAAACAGGTGCGGATTTCCGAAAGATACTTCAGCCATGACCGATGCCTTGTGAAATGCGGATTCCAGCTGGTCCTCGGAATGGATTTCATAAATGCCCCGGCCGCCGCCGCCGCCTTCGGCTTTGAGCATGATAGGGAATCCAATTTCATGGGCAATTTTTCGGGCTTCATCGATCGTAACCGAGCCTTCGGAACCGGGAACCACCGGAACGCCGAGTTTTAAAGCCAGCTGCCGGACATCCACCTTGTTGCCCAGTGTTTTCATGGCAGCGGTGGGCGGACCGATAAACGTGATGCCGGCTTCGTCGCATTTTGCAGGGAAACTTTCATTTTCCGCAATAAATCCCCATCCCGGGTGAATCCCGATAGCACCCCTGTTTTTGGCTTTCTCAATAATCAGTTCCAGGTCCAGGTAGGCATTCGGGTCATCTCCGAGCAGGAGCAGCTCATAAGCGCCCAAAGTTGACGGGGATGTTTTATCAACATCGGTGGCGGTCAGGATCGGGATGCCTTCCAGTCGTTCGGATATTGAGCGGCTGATTCGCCGGGCCGGGATTCCCCGGTTGGCGATCACAATCGGTTTTCCTTCAATCTCTTTTTGAACGTCATCAAATGTCTTTTGTTTCATGGTAATCTTTTATCCTTTGAATATATATTTCACCACAGAGACCACTGAGAAAATAATACTTATTCTCATTGATTTGCGTGGCAGTTTATACTCGTTTTTGTTTAAGAAATATGCTGGTTATAATTCCAGAGTGGCAAAGTTAAAAGTTTCATATGCAAGGCGTAGTTGTTTTTCAGCTTCGAGATAATACAAGTCGTATATTGAGTAGCTGAAAAATCACTACAACACAGGAGATGGGACTTTTAACAACGCCAATTTATAATAAGGGAATGATGCTCCCTGAATACATCACTTCTTCGATATTCCCTTTTTTGATCCGCAGGCCGCCGTCTTTGGCCAGCCCCGCAATCACAGCTTCAAAAACATCCGCGTTCACCTGTCGGATCAGCACTTTTTTGCCGACCCATGCTATCTGTGTGTCAATCATCCGGATAAACTCAGCCGGGGTCGTGTTCTGAACCAGTGTTTCAAACAGTGATTTTCCCTTTTCCACCAGAGCCGTCCACAAAAATAGCGGTGACATTTCATAACCCTGATCAGAAAGATGGGTGGCGGGCACGGCAAATTCTTCCCGTAATTTACTGTCTTCCGGTGAATCATTCACATTGATGCCAATTCCCACCAGGATATGGTTTTCACGTTTTTCCACCAGAATCCCGGCGAATTTCCGGTTGTTTATCAACAGGTCATTGGGCCATTTGATCTGCACCGGCACGTTTAATTCCTTAAATACCCGGGCAACAACAAACCCCACCACCAAAGATAATAAACCGCCCCAGTCTGTGTGCGCTTTACCGTCAAATTCCGGCAAAGGCCAGAGCCAGGATGCGTGGATATTCCCGGCCGGTGAAATCCATTGCCGCTTCTGCTGGCCGCGGCCGGCAGTCTGTTCAACGGCAATCACCGAATCCCAGATGTTCATCTGCCGATTTTTGATAAAATGCCAGGATGTGTCCATGGTTGAACTGCTTTGTCCGCAAACAAAAACCGACGGTCCGTCGCCGGGCTGTTCGGGCTGCCATACCCGCGCATCGTTCATGCCTTCAAACCGGTCATTGCGGATCCGGGTCCAGAGGCCGAAATCACAGATATCTTTTTCCCAGAGACGATTGGTCCGGGCGATTGTTTCCGGATCAGCGGCTTTAAACAGATCCTGGCTGTCAAAATCGAGTATGAAAACCTTGCATGTCATATGAATCGACTCATTTAATTATTGGTGGAGGCATTATGGTTTTATAATTTCAAACCCATAAAATTTCGAGTCTCAAAAATAATTGGACAAAAACGTTCAATTTATAGATTTTTATTCATATCTGTCAAGAAAAATATTATTGTCTAATGTGTTAATTTTATGGATATTTCAGGTGAAGTAGCTGTTCGTTGCCAAATCAGTATCTTTTGATGCGGACACAGGGTACTATTGTCAGGAGTTATTGTGTCGGCGGTCTGTTATTCGGTTTGTTTTCGGATGTATCTCAATGCGCCGGGCAAAGAATAGCGGCTATAGGGGCTGATCGGGGCTAACTTTTATCCGTGCTGACCTGATTCTGCTATTCTTTTTTTTAACAGCCTTCAATAAGTATTTTAATCTGAATAAATTCGCTTTTTAGACTTTTTAAAGTCTTTTATTCGCTGATTTCTTGACATTTTTTGTTTGCTGAATATAATAGACTTAAATAAGTATTTTATAATTATTATTATCAAATAATAGATTCAAAAAGGTCTTTTATGGATTTTTATTCAATGACAGACAAAGGGATTGGGGCGGAACTGGGCAACCGTATCCGGTCCCTGCGTTTGCGCCGGAACATGACTCAACAGCAGGTGGCGGATGCGGCCGCATTGTCGCTCAATGCCGTTAAGTCCGTTGAATCCGGCAAAGGAAAGCTGCTGACCCTGATTGCGGTGCTCCGGGAGCTGGGCGCCTTAGATGCGCTGAACAGTTTTATTCCCGAACCCTTGATCAGCCCTATGCAGCTGGCCCAACAGCAGGGGAAAAAACGGCAGCGGGCGTCCGGCCGGCGGATTAAACAGGATTTAGCGGAGACAGATGAATGATAGATAAGGTGGAGACCGCTATTGTCCGTCTGTGGGGTGAAACTGCCGGTGCTGTTGCATGGCTGGAAGATCGCGGGATGGGCGTGTTTGAATATGATCCGGCGTTTCTGAAAAAAGGGCTTGATATTTCTCCGCTGCATATGGGGCTGGATGCCGCCCGGCAGGGAGACGGTATATTCTCATTTCCGGGCCTGAACCGGGAAACGTTTCTGGGGCTGCCCGGGCTGCTGGCCGACGCTTTGCCGGACAAGTTCGGCAACAGTATTCTTGATGCGTGGGTAACCCGAAACGGGAGGGATGCGGCGGGTTTTAGCCCGGTGGAGCGCCTGTGCTATACCGGCCGTCGGGCAATGGGGGCACTGGAGTTCGCACCCCCGGTTCTCGGGAATCTGGATTGTCCGGTTCCCGTGGAAGTCGAAGAACTGGTCAGTCTGGCGCAGCGGGTAATGACTCGGCGCCTGGCGCTGGATGTCGGGATCGGCATTGACGAAAAGGAAAACGCGGACGCGGTTATGGATATCCTGCGTGTCGGCACGTCGGCCGGCGGCGCGCGGCCCAAGGCGGTCATCGCAATTAATGACCGCGGGAACGTATTGTCCGGCCAGGCGGATGTGCCGACGGGTTATGATTGCTGGATATTGAAATTTGACGGGGTGACCGACCTGGAGCTGGGAGACCCCAAAGGATTCGGACGAATCGAATATGCCTATTATTTAATGGCGCAAAATGCCGGAATCAGGATGGCCGCCTGCCGCCTGCTCGAGGAAAACGGGCGAGCCCATTTTTTGACCAAACGGTTTGACCGTTGTAATGATGAAAAAATATACATGCAGTCATTGTGCGGTGTGGCGCATTATGATTTTAATGCTGCCGGTGCTTACAGCTATGAACAGGCCTTTGCCGTGATGCGGAAACTCCGGCTGAGCCGGGCTGAAGCCATTGAGCAGTACCGGCGGATGGTCTTTAATGTGATTGCCCGAAACCAGGATGACCATACAAAGAATATCGCGTTTTTGATGGAACGGGACGGTCGGTGGCGTTTATCGCCTGCTTTTGACGTGATTTATTCTCACAATCCCGCCGGCAAATGGACAAACCAGCACCAGATGACCATTAACGGCAAACGGGATCTCTTTACGGCACAGGATCTGATCGCTGTGGGCGAATCGATCAGTATTCCAAAGCCTCTGGAAATCATCGACCAGGTAACAGATTCCGTCAGGCAATGGCCGGCGTTTGCCCGTAAAGCCGGTGTCAAAAAAGACCATATTGCTGAAATTGGGTGTCATCATCGTCTCAATATAGTGTCGGGTTAAACAAAGTGACGTGCAAGGGTTTTCAATTGATGTTAAACTCAAAAATCAAAAATCCGGTTTGCCCGTTATGTAAAACATGGGATTGTAATGCGTTTTTCCAGGACAAACGTCGAGATTATTTTCAGTGCCCTGCCTGCAGTCTGATATTTGTGTTGCCGGAGCAGTTTTTATCTGCTGAGGCTGAAAAGGCCGAATATGATCTGCACGAAAATATTCCGACAGATCCGGGGTATCGCCGGTTTTTGAGTCGTCTGTTTGAGCCTGTTCAGGAGCGGAT
>JAQYVU010000150.1 GCA_030145385.1 Desulfococcaceae bacterium | reverse complement strand
AAAAAAACCCTGCGGCATATCATAATATACCGCAGGGTTTATAAAAACTTATACGAAGATATAAAACAAGACGTTTATTTTGCTTTTAAGGCCTCTATTTCTGCCTTCAGGTCTTCGTTTTCTTTTTTGAATTTATCTACATCAGAATCTGCACCCGGGTCAGCTGGTGCGACACCGTTTTCACTCTGCCAGGTGTCTTTCAGTTCATCAAATCCAAGGTAAAGCGCCAGGCATCCACCAAGCAACAACATGCCGGGAATCGCTCCCGCAAGAAGCTGCAAAAATGCATCAAACCAAATCGCCAAACCAATGACTCCGATCACGGCTGCTATTGCGCCGCCTATTAACGTTTTCATAAAGCCAACTCCTCCTTCTTTTTCTTAATAATTCATTATCTTAATAATTTGGATGACTTAGGATCTTTTATGTGCCATTATTTTATCTAAAATGTCTAACATAACCTTTTTTTTAAAGCAAGGTAAAATTTCTCAAAAAACGAAGCAGCGGGAACGCCGGATTTTTAACCAAATTTTTAAATTGGTCTCCTTTTATAAACATGTCGGATTATGCTCTTGCAAATGAAATCATTCCTTGATATTTTTTATATAAAATTTGAATTTAATGTATGATTACGGCGCACTCATGGTGCGCCGTAATTTTTAAATCACATATTCAGACAATTATTTTAAATTTGGATAAGCATTTATTATTTTCATCTACCTAGTTAAACTGATTTGCGAGTAACAATGAAAAAACTATTCAATCAATGGATTAACCATCTGGTATCCGGAACACACAATCATTTTGCATGTTATCTGCCAAAAAGCACCGGCCTGATGTCCCGGATCATACTAAAATTATTTTTTATCAATATTGAAATTCCCCGCGCCCACAGTAAATCCATCCAGGATTTAGAAAAAAAGGGAATGGTCATTTTAGTAAATAAATATAAAAGCTATTTCGAATATTTATTCTATCATCTGCGATACCAGAATGAAGGGATCCTTCACCCCAACATAGGTTTTGATTACCGTTTTTTTTTGTGGCAGCCGGTGTTTCGATTTTTCAAGATTCTGCTGTCCTATGCGGACCATTTTTTCAAACATTTTTCACTTCAGAATCCCTATAAAAGCGGCTTTATTCAGGAAAGACTGATTTCCGGGGATACCGCCCTGCTCTCACTGGTGGAAAAAAAGGGATTTTACCGACGATTTGTAAAAGCAAAAACAGACCCCCTGCACTACCTGATTGAAATACAGAAAAATACTGAAAAAACAATTATTTTCCTTCCCCACCTGATGTTTTTCAGCAGAACGCCCCGTTCAACCCAGCTGACTTTTGTTGATATGTTTTTCGGTACCCAGGAAAACCCGGGCAGAATCCGGCGGTTGATCGCGTTATTTAAAAACCCAAAAAAGATTTTTATCGAAACATGCGATCCGGTTATTTTAAAAGATTTCTTAAAACGTCCGGATATTAAAAAGTTAAACTCAAAAGATCAGGCGGTTGCCCTTCGCCGGTACCTCTTAACCCAGATCAACGAACACCACCAGACAATTACAGGACCGATTTTAAAATCCAAGCTGGAAATTCAGGAAGAAATGCTGACCAACCGGCAGGTTCAGGAAATTATCACCGACTATGCCAAGGACCAGGATGTCACCATCCATCAGGCCCATAAAAAGGCGGTGGACTTTTTAGACGAAATTGCTGCTGATTATAGCCCGACGATAATCCGGATGTATGACATTACACTGAAGTGGATGTTTAAAAATATATTTGAAGGAATGGTGATTGACTATAAAGGACTGGACCGGATCAGACGGGTGTCCAAAAAAGGGCCCCTGATTCTGGTGCCATGCCATAAAAGCCATCTGGATTATCTGATTATATCCTGGGTGTTTTTGAATAACAAAATTCCCTGCCCATTAATCGCGGCAGGAAAAAACCTTTCATTCTGGCCTTTGGGTCCCATATTCAGGGGCGGCGGCGCCTTTTTTCTCCGGCGGACATTTAAAGGGGAACTCCTGTATCCGAAAATATTTGCCGCTTACATTAAAAAAGTACTGACAGAAGGATTTCATCTGGAATTTTTTATCGAAGGCGGCAGAAGCCGTACCGGCAAAATGCTGACACCCAAAATCGGACTGCTCTCACTGTTGATGGATGCCTTTGCCAAAAACGAATGGGATGATATGACTTTTGTTCCCATCTATATCGGCTACGACCGTGTGCTCGAAGAAAGAGCATATATCAATGAGATTGAAGGCGGGAAAAAAACACCGGAAAATTTAAAAAACGTTATCAAAGCCAGAAAGTTTTTAAAGAAAAAATACGGTAAAATTTATCTGAACTTCCATGAGCCATTTTCTTTGAAAGAATATCTGAATCAACAGGAAAAGCAGTCTTCAACTCCAGTGACGGCTGACTCAAAAGCCGTATACAACGAATTTGGTAAAAAACTCATTAGTGCGATCAATCAGGTTTCTTTGATCACGCCCCATGCCGTGATTGCCAGCGCCATATTAAACTGCGGGCAAAAACGGTTCGATTACAATCAGCTGATGGCCCATGTGGATACCTACATGACGTACCTCCTGTCCCAGGATGCTTATCTGGCGGACACCCTGATTTTAGATCGCAGCAATACATTTAATCAGGTTCTTGACGCATTTGCGCATAATAAAATGATTGAAAAAAGCACATCCGAATTTTCAACTTCGGCTATTGCCAATCCATTGTTTAAAATCATTGAATCCAAACGGCCCGCCCTTGAATATTATAAAAACAATGGAATCATTGCTTTTATACCTGCCGCATTTACAGCGCTCGCTATTTTAAAAGCAGATGCATTTCAATTTTCATCCGTGGATATTCATGTCAGTTATAAATTCCTGCAGGAATTTTTCGAAAATGAATTCATTTTTGACCCGGACCAGCCGGTGGAGTATCTGGTCCGCAAAAATATCAAGGCGTTTATTGATGACGCCATTATCATGCCCCACCCGACCCTGCCCGACACATACAACCTGACATCAGTCGGGTATCGAAAGCTGAACCTGTATGCTGCTTTTCTAGTACCTTACTTTGAATCATACTGGGTCGTGCTGAATTTCTACATGAAATATACCAAACAGTCCATTTTTGATACCAAAGACTATATCAAAAAAATTCAGTCTTTGGGAAACAGGATGTATAAAAGAAAGGAAGTGGAACGCAAAGAGGCCTTGTCCAAGATTAATTATAAAAACGCTGTCACATTTTTTACCAGTCACGGACTGACAGAAGCGGAAAAAGACAAGGACCAGATTGAATTCTACACAGAGGTAATCAAGAAATACCGAAAATTCCTCCCTCATTGACAGGGTGTTAAGCTGCTGTAAACATAAATTATTATTTTAAAATGAAATCATAACTCATGAAAGCGCTTATCCTGGCCGCCGGTTACGGCACACGGCTCCGGCCACACACGGAGCATATTCCCAAACCTTTGTTTCCCATTGCCGGTCAGCCCCTGATAGATCTGACCATTCGCCGGCTGATTGACATGGGAATTACCGGTATCGTCATCAATGTCCACCATCTGCACCAGCAGATCACATCTTTTATACAGAGCCAGAATTATCCGATAGAAGTTACCACGCGATACGAAGAAAAAATCCTCGGCACCGGCGGGGCCATAAAAAATGTTTCTGACTTTATCGGCGACCAGCCGTTTCTTGTAATCAACAGTGATATTTTAACCGACATCGATATTGCTGCGGTTTCCACACTGCATCAGCAGCACCCTCACCCGGCAACACTTGTGATGCATGACTATCCGATTTTCAATAAGGTGAGGATCGATGAAAATGAAAATATCATTGATTTTTCCAGTAAGGAAAAAAACATATCCAATGGATTTTCCTGCCGGGCATTTTCCGGCATACAAATTCTCGATCCCCTGATCATGGACTTTATCCCGGAAAACCAGTTTGCCTCCAGCATTGATGTATATAAAGAAATGATCAAAAAAGGTTTGACGATCAAAGCATATACTTCAAAAGACCATTACTGGAGAGATATCGGCACGCCTGAAAGCTTTACACAAGCTGTATACGACAAGACAGTGCCGACTGCTTTTACAAAAGCCTTTGGCCAAATGCCCCATCGTCTGTTTGAACGTACCCTGCTTGCGGGAGACGGATCCGACCGGCAATGGTTTCGGATTTCTTCAGACAGCCATTGCCTGATCATGGCGGATCATGGAATCAATTCAGATGGTCCGCCTGCGGAAGTGGATTCATTTATAAAAATCGGTGAACATCTGCATAAAAATAAAATCCCGGTTCCGGAAATTTTTCATTCAGACGTATTTTCCGGCCTGGTCTATGTTCAGGATTTAGGAGACATCAATCTCCAGACGGTTATTCAAAAAGAGCCGGACAAACAAAAAATTATCCGCCGCTATCAACAGGTAATCGACCAGGCACTTAGCATGTCCGTATTCGGGGCAAAATCATTTGACCGGTCCTGGACATATCAGACAAAAGAATATGACAGACAATTAATCCTTGATACGGAATGCCGGTATTTTGTTGACGCGTTTTTAAACAACTATCTCAAATTAAATGTTTCCTATGCAGATTTAAAAACCGAATTTGAATGCCTTGCAGACCACGCCCTTGAAAATGCAATAACCGGTTTCATGCACCGGGATCTGCAATCCAGAAATATTATGATTTCCGACGATAAAATATTCTTTATTGATTTTCAGGGCGCAAGGCTCGGTCCTGTCCAGTATGACCTGGCGTCACTTTTGACGGATCCGTATGTTAATCTGCCCGAATCTCTTCAGGAAATACTGATAGGCTACAGTGCCGACAGACTGGGGCAGCTGATATCAATTGATAAAGACCGGTTCATTACAGGATATCACTATTGTTCAATTACCCGGATATTACAGTCTCTGGGGGCATTCGGCTATCTCTCAAAAATCAAAAACAAGCCTTTTTTTGAACAATTTATACCCATCGCATTAACAAATCTGCATGAGTGTCTGAAATCACCCGCTACGAATCAATTTCATTTATTGACAGAAACCGTTAAAAACGCTTTGATATTACTACATCCAAATCAATAAACACATCATTCGGAGTATAATCATTTTTTAAAAATCGAAAAAAAATCTAACTCGTAAATAACGTGCTTAAAATAGTCACAACCAAATAAGAAAAATACAAAAAGGCAAAAAATGAACCGATTAAAAGTGATGGTCAATGGGATGCCGGGCAATGTCGCCGCCAGTATCGCAAAACATATTCTGGCTGATGAAAGGTTTGAACTTGTGCGCTACTCAACGACCGGGCCGGATATCCCGGATTCGCAATACCTGATTAATGATATTCCTGTGCAACTTCTCAAACCGGATATCAGAGATGCTGAGATCACCAGAATAAAAGAAGC
This sequence comes from Desulfococcaceae bacterium, assembly GCA_030145385.1. Classification (GTDB taxonomy): domain Bacteria; phylum Desulfobacterota; class Desulfobacteria; order Desulfobacterales; family Desulfosalsimonadaceae; genus SURF-3. Next base: position 4,796 of record JAQYVU010000150.1, on the reverse strand, counting down.
CGAGGGGCCTTTTATTACAGTCGACTTCACTTTACCTGCCGCAGTTAACGACAATGCCGAGTTCTACTGCCGCCATGAACTGCCGTTTGTTATGGGAACTACCGGCGGTGACCGGGCACTGCTTGAAAAAACGGTCCTCAGTTCTTCGATTTCCGCGGTGATTGCGCCGAACATGGCCAAGCAGATCGTGGGTTTCCAGGCCATGATGGAATATGCTGCAGAAAACTTCCCCGGCCTGTTTGACGGTTACAGTCTTGAGATCAGGGAAAGCCATCAGAAAACAAAAGTCGATACCAGCGGTACTGCAAAAGCGATGGTCACCTATTTCAACAAGCTTGGAATCCGGTTTGCCGAAAACGACATTATCAAAATCCGGGATCCGGAAATTCAGCAAAAGCAATGGAAAATTCCCGAAGAATACATCAACGGGCATGCCTGGCATACATACACGCTGGACGCTCCGGACAAGACCGCTCGATTTGCTTTCTCACACAACATTAATGGCCGGGATATCTATTCCTGGGGAACATTTGATGCGATTTGCTTTCTGCAAAAAAAAATCGAATCCCAAACACCAGGCACTGTATTTACCATGATCGATGTACTTAAAGGGGGTTAATTTTTTATGAAGATCGCCGTTAAGCAGTTTATCTTTATCTCTGGATTCATGATGATTCTGGCAGGCCTGTCATGGGGAACTGACGTTTTTCCCAATGACGCATGGCCTAAAGAAACCTGGCCCCAAAAAACCTGGAAGGACCTGCCGGATCCCATTGCAGATAAGAATGCCCGGATCGGGGGAGACATTTCCGTATTTGGCGGGCAGTATCCCAAAAGCCTGAATTATTATTTGGACAACAATTCGCTTTCAGCAGAAATTTTCGGCGCGCTTTTTGAGCCACTCCTGACGATGAACCCGCTTACCATGGAATATGAGCCGGGTTTAGCCGATAAATGGTCCATCTCAGACGACAAAAAAACATTTACGTTTCATATCAACGAAAAGGCGCGATGGAGTGATGGGACACCGGTGACGGCCGAAGATGTCAAATGGACGTATGATGTTATTTTAGACCCTAAAAATATGACCGGGCCGCATAAAATCAGCATGGAAAGATTTACCCCCCCGGAGATCGCCGATAAATATACCATCCGCTTTACTGCCAAAGAAATTCACTGGAAAAACCTGCTGGCTGCCAGCGGATTTCAGATTTTATGCAAGTCGGCGTATCATAAGATTGATTTTAATACGATCAATTTTGAATTTCCCATTGTAAGCGGTCCCTATAAACTCGGGCGCATCGAAGAAGGCGTTTTATTAAAACTGAACCGGCGGGCGGACTGGTGGCATATTGATGCCGAATCTTCAAAAAACAAGGGAAACTTTGAAACAATCACCTATAAATTCTTCGCCGAACGGACCAATGCCTTTGAGGCTTTTAAAAAGGGAATCATTGATCTTTTCCCGGTTTATACGTCCCGCATATGGATCAATGAAACCAGCGGAGATGTTTTTATAAAAAATCATGTTATCAAACAAAAAATCCAAAACCATAAACCGATTGGATTCCAGGGGTTTGCCATGAACATGCGCAAACCGCCGTTTGATGATATCCTGGTGCGCAAAGCCATGGCCTGCCTGCTCGACCGGAACAAAATGAACCAGACCCTGATGTACAGTCAGTATTTTCTTCACCGTTCTTATTTCGAAGATCTGTATTCGACTGCCAATCCCTGCCCCAATCCGCTGATCGATTTGGACAAAAAAAAAGCCAGGTCCCTGCTTAAACAGGCGGGCTGGGTTGTTAACCCGGCGACGGGATTTCTTGAAAAAAATGGGAAAAAATTCTCATTTAAATTTTTAACCCGGGATGCGTCTTCTGAAAAATTTCTGTCCATTTACGCGGAAGACCTCATAGATGCCGGGATTGAAATGATCATTGATAAAAAAGACTGGGCATCCTGGGCAAGAGACATGGAAGAATTCAATTACCAGATGACCTGGGCTGCATGGAGTTCCGGTGTTTTCAAAGACCCGGAAAGCATGTGGCTGTCTGAGGAAGCCGACAGAAAAAGCGGAAACAATATCACCGGTTTTAAGAATAAAGTCGTTGATCAGCTGATTAAAGAACAAAAAACCATTTTTGACATTCAAAAAAGAAACGACATCTATCGTAAAATTGATCAGTTAATTTACCAGGAATATCCGTACGTGCTGCTCTGGAACATTGATTATACGCGCCTTTTGTACTGGAACAAATTCGGTATGCCCGCCACCGTGCTTTCCAAACACGGTGATGAAAGCAGCGCATTATGGTACTGGTGGATCGATGAAGACTCGGCTGCTGAACTTGATGACGCCATCCAAATGAAAACGCCCCTGCCGCCGCAACCGCCGTCAATTCGGTTTGATGAGGAATTTGAGAAATAAGGGGGATAGGTTGAAGGTAGAAGTTGGAAAAAATCCTTTTCTGAGATAACCCCAATGACGATTTGGTTTTCATAATTACAGGTAATCCGGAAATTGCGTTTTCAGCCATGCGTTTAGCTGTTTCGATCAGACCGGTATCTGAATTAACTGAGACAACCGCCTTTGTCATAATATCCTTCGCAGTCACCGATTGGCCCAATCGCTCAAGCGCATGACGGTAAGCAAAAGCATAAATTTCTTTAAAATCAGCCGTTGTGATATCGACATACCCGGAGATTTTTTTCATGGCAGCTAAAAACACCGTCATCTGATAAATCAATGGATACTGTTCCTAAAATTTTGCATTGATCATCGTTTGCCATGCGCTTTCTCCTGAATAAAAAAAGATTTTACAGCTAATTGTAAAGTCCGGTCTCGTTGAGAAAATCAAGGGATCATCATTTACTGACACGTATTCATATCAGATACCCATGAACACGACGCCATTTATATCGGACAGCCTGAAAAAATCAGAGATTTTTTGCGGCCTTTCCGGTCAGCCGCTTGCAGATGTCATTAAAGAAGGTCGCCGTATAAGCCTTTCACCCAAAAGATTGCTGTTTTACCAGGGTGACCCGGCAATCAGTTGTTTTCTTGTTAATAAAAGCCGTTTAAAACTGACCGAATTAAACGACCAGGGCAAAGAAGACATTCTCCGTTATATTGGTGCCGGTGAATTAACCACTGCCATCGCAGTGCTTAAAAACTGGGATTATCCGCTCGCCGCCGAATCCGCGGAAGACACAGAGGCCATTGCCCGGGATAAACCAACAATTCTTCGCATGATGCGCCGTGCCGGGGCAAAGACCGAAGAAGGGATTCTCATTGATATTGCCTTAAGCCGCCAGAATATAGCTGATTATTCAAAGACCACCTTGTATTGATGATTTGAGAATTCTGCGGACTCTAAGGTTAAATAAACGATTGAGTTTAATCTCAAAAATAAAGGAGGGTAAAAATGAATAAATATGTGTGCATCCCTTGTGAATATGTTTATAATCCAGAAGAGGGTGATCCTGAAAATGGAATTTCTCCGGGAACCCGGTTTGAAGATCTGCCCGATGACTGGCAGTGTCCCGTATGCTTTGTTGATAAAGATGAGTTTGAAAAAGCAGAAGAATGAAAATCAAGTTCGCCAACACAATTTTATATTGCAGAAAATGGGAAGAGATATATCATGAAAACACGAATAACCGAGCTTTTTAATATCCAGCATCCCATAATTCAGGGAGGGATGCATTATGTGGCGTTTGCAGAGCTTGCATCAGCGGTTTCCAATGCCGGGGGGCTCGGGATCATCACAGGTCTGACCCAAAAAACACCCGAAGATTTATCACAAGAAATTGCCCGTTGCCGGGAAATGACCGATAAACCGTTTGGGGTGAACCTGACGTTTCTGCCAACAGTCACATCTCCGGATTACCCGGGTTATATCAAGGCAATTATCAAAGGGAATGTGAAAATTGTCGAAACCGCCGGACGCAACCCGCAAGCGTATCTGCCTGTGATGAAGGATGCCGGCATTAAAGTCATCCACAAATGCACCTCTGTCCGCCATGCCCAAAAGGCAGAATCCATCGGATGCGATGCCGTGTCTGTCGACGGATTTGAGTGCGGCGGCCATCCGGGTGAGGATGATATTCCAAACATGATCCTTTTGCCCCGTGCCGCTGAAGAATTAAAAATTCCGTTTGTCGCCTCAGGCGGAATGGCGGACGCAAGGAGCCTGGTTGCTTCACTGGCACTGGGAGCCGAAGGAATCAATATGGGTACACGCTTTATCGCCACCAAAGAAGCACCGGTTCATGAAAACGTTAAACAAGCGATTGTATCGGCCACGGAACTTGACACGCGCCTGATTATGAGACCTCTGCAAAATACCGAGCGCGTCCTCAGAAATATTGCTGTTGATCGTTTACTGGAAAAAGAATCTTCACTTGGAAAGGATCTTAAGTTTGAAGATATTATTGAAGAAGTTGCCGGGGTATATCCGAAAATCATGATGGAAGGAGCGATGGATGCCGGCGCCTGGTCATGCGGTATGGTTGCCGGCCTGATTCACGACATCCCGACATGCGAAACGCTCATAAACCGCATTATGTCTGAAGCTGAAATGCTCATACGAAATCGTCTTGCGGGTATGATAAACCTAAATTGAGCGTTTTAAATTTTGAAAAAATTGTTTTTATTTAAATGTTGAAAACCTGGTCCTTTGGGCCAGGTCAGAGATATTGGCTCTGCCCTGAGCGATGATTCGGTTAAATTCTTAATCGTAATCTTTCTCTTAATCATAATCTTTTGGGCGAAAGTCTTTCATCAAAAGACG
>JAQYVU010000149.1 GCA_030145385.1 Desulfococcaceae bacterium | reverse complement strand
GGTTTATGATCGCCTGGTAGAAATAAATCCGAATGTAAAAGTACTGCTTTCAAGCGGCTACAGCCAGAGCGGACCGGCTGAAAAAATTCTCAAAAAAGGCTGCAATGGCTTTATTCAGAAGCCGTTTAAAATTCAGCTGTTAAGTCAAACTATTCGGAATATCCTAAACCCGCCGGACAAGTAAAAATCTTGCCGGACATACCGTAATTATCCGGGAACCTGTTTATTTTTCTTCTTCTCTCTTCTTTAAATACTGAAGAATCCCCTTAATAGAATTTCCGACAAAATGCATCTCACGATTGTAAAGTTGCGGCGGCAGTAAAGCTTTCCTGGCAAAGACCGGATCATTAGCCGATAAATCATCTATGATCTGATCAAAACCCTGATCTGTATCAGGATCATCCATATGCTCACGAATCACATCCGCCCACAGCAAAAGCTGTTGCCTTGCAACCTTAATAACCTCCATTCCATCATTGGAGGACCCGTAATGCGAGAAGCATAACCGCCGATCCATATAAGGGGCAACAGCGTCCATGGATTGTAAAAAGTCATCCAGCACAAAAACCGGCGGTGTTGCCGGCCGCAGATAAAAGCAATGGTCCAGCTGATGAAAAATGCCGAAAAGTTCCCCGCAAAACAAAACATCTTTTGTGACAAAACACTGATGATGGGCGGCATGGCCGGGGGTTGGAATGACCCGAATGTCGCCCTCAAAAGAAATTTGTCCGACAGTCATGATATTCGCCGGCAATACCGGTTCAATTGCTCCATAAACCCTGGCCACATCCCCCAGAATTTTCAGAGAACCTTCCCACAGCCGTTTGGGATCCTTTAGATGCTTGACTGCGTTTTCATGACAAATCACCCTGGCCTCGGGAAACCGTTCGACCAGATGGCCGATCCCGCCGGCATGGTCCATATGAATATGCGTTAAAAGAATCCAGTCCAGATGCGACACCTGGCGCTTTTTCAATTCCGCAAGCAAATGATTTATCGTGCACGCAGGTCCCGGATCAATCAGAAAGCATCCTTCTTCTCCCCGATAAAACCAGGAGGAAATAAACCGGCTGTACTCCAGTTCCTTAATGTCCAAATCGATTAATTCTAACATTTCTTCCTGTTACGTTCCTTAAATGCCGGCCAGCTCGTTGTACATGGCAATCTCGGGATTGCCGTCAAGCAGCGGTTTGATCGTGCCGAACAACGCCTTAAAATGAGGTGTTGAGCTGTGCGCCACTAATGCATCCGCATCTTTGTATTTCTCATAAAACAAAAAAACAGTCGGATCATTCTGGTCCTGGTGGAGGGTATAAACCAGCGTCCCTTGCTCGTCACTGACTTTGGGGATTATATCCAGCAGTGCTTTTTCCATTTCTTTTTCCCTGCCTGCAACGGCCTTTAGTTTTGCCACTACTATCATGGTGCCTCTCCTTTAATTTTAATCTATAAATATCATTGATTTTATCAGCGTAAATCCAGGGATTCCCCTACTCTTGGAACCATTACATCATGTCCTTTGCTTTTCAGGGTATCGGCAAATGCCAGGGTCTGGTCCTCATCCCCGTGGACCAGCGCGATTTTCTTGATATTTAAATTCGATTTTTCAATAAATCGCAGCATCTCATTTTTATCCCCATGGGCACTGAATCCGCCAAGTTTAACGACCTGGGCCGCCAGGGGATATTCCTTATTGAGCAGCCGCATCCTGGGTGGTTTACCCGTGCGGCCGGATTCCGCATAAAGTTGCCCCTGTTCCAGGATTCTGCGCCCAAGGGTATGCTGGGCCATGTATCCGACAACCAGAATGGTATTTTTCGGATCATGCATCTTATATCGTAAATGATGAAGGATACGTCCGGCTTCACACATACCGGATGCGGAAATAACAATATGCGGCTTTTTCTCACGCATCAACGCCATGGATTCTTCCACGGATGAAGTAAAATTCAACTGGCTGAACATAAACGGATTATCACCGTTTACCAGAAAATCATCATGGGTTTCACGGTCATACATTTCCGGGTGTTCCCCAAAAACCTTTGTAATTCTTGTTGCCAGCGGGCTGTCCACATAAACCGGTATTCGGGGAACCTCGTTATTATTATACAGCTCATGAATGACATACAGCAGTTCCTGGGTGCGGCCGAAGGCAAATGACGGAATCAAAAGGGTTCCCCCTCGCTCGACCGTATCATTGATCACCTTTTTCAGAAGCGGTGCCATATCAACAACCGGATCATGAAACCGGTCACCATAGGTGCTTTCCATAATCAGCAGATCAATGTCCCGGTCTTCTTTTGCAAAATCCAGCGTGGGGTCTTCTAAAATCGGTTTATCAAACCTGCCGATATCACCGGTAAAGCATACAGCATGACGTTTACCGTTATTATTTGATTTAATGATACTGATGGCCGAGCCCAGAATATGCCCGGCATCATAGAGGGTGCAGACTGAATTATTTCCAACGGCAACCGGCTTTTCATAAGGTATTCCATCGAAAAAGGTCAGCGCATGATTCGCGTCTTTGGTGGAGTACATGGGTAATACCGCTTCCAGATGGTATTCTGCAGCCAGTTCATTAATAGCATCCAGATTTAAATTATGCTTACCCTTTTTTAATATTTTCTGTATGTCCTTGACTCGGTCCTGACCGCCTTTACCTTTTCCGGACCCGGATTTAATTTTTGATAAAACGTTACGCACCATTTTATAATTAAGGTAGTTCGCATCTGATTCCTGAATATGGGCGCTGTCCGGCAACAGATAGTCACAGGCGTCTGCCGTTGCGCGGGTGGAAATGATTCGCCCTTTTAAACCTTCTTTGGTCAGCAGCGGTATTCGGCCCGAATGATCGATATGCGCGTGGGAAAGTATTACGTTGGTAATAATGCCAGGATCAAAAGGCAGCACCCGGTTCTTGCGGTCAGCGTCTTTTCGCCTCCCCTGGTACATACCGCAGTCCAAAAGAATGTTATCCTGAGAGGTTGTAATCATATGCATTGAGCCGGTCACTTCTCTTACAGCACCATAAAATGTTACATGCAAAGCCCTACTCCTTTATTTTGAAGTTCAAGTTGATGGCTTCGTAAAAAGCCCAACTTCTATTTTAGCTTTGGGTTGCGCTGCCCCCTTCGTCACTCAACGTACATTCGTACGCCTTGTTCCTCAAGCTTTGCGCGCCTCGCCATATTTTAAGATTGGAGAGGCTTTTTTCTTTACCCTCTGAGCCTGATTTCAACTTTTAATTCTACCTCAAATACAGCGACAATGAAAAGGTTTTCATCGTTAAATCTTCTCTCAATGCGTGCACCCCCCGGATAAACCGAACATAAGTATCTATAATTAAGGATCTTTTTAAATACACAGTAATTTGCTGTAAATAAAAAAATAAGAATATAATTTTATTTTCGACTCTGATATATAAAAACCATTAAAACTAATTTAAATTTTCAAAAATGCAGACCATAAAATCGATGCGTAATTCATGCAGATTCGGATTTTCCGGACTTTAAAATCGCATAACATAAAAACCAAAAAAGGAGGAACGACCGGACATTCATACCCAACTTACCCAAGAATTTCCGGTGTTTATTTCGCTTATGGGAATTAACTTTGTTGAAAAAATTGATAACCTGGTAAAAGTAAAAACCGTTTTGATCAGTGTTTCAGACAAATCCGGCCTTGAAACATTGGTCCCCGGCCTTGTAAAGATCAATCCTGACATCAGAATTCTGTCCACCGGCGGCACGTACAATAAGATCAAGGAAATCCTCGGCAATGAATCTTCCGCTATTCTGACACAGGTATCAGATTACACCGGCCAGCCCGAAACCAAGGGCGGGCTTGTCAAAACCCTTGATTTTAAAATTTATTTAGGGATTCTCACTGAAACATACAATGATTCCCACCAGAGAGACCTGAAACGGACCGATGCCAGCCCCATTGATATGGTCATCGTCAACCTGTATCCGTTTGAGGAAACAATTAAAAAAGACGATGTGACCCCGGAAATGGCCCGGGGCAATATTGATATCGGCGGCCCCTGCATGATCCGGGCATCAGCCAAAAACTGCCTGCGCGTCGCATCCGTGGTGGATCCGAAAGATTACGACACCATCTTAGAAGAACTTGTGTCAAACAAGGGCATGACCACCCTTGAAACCCGCTTTCGACTGGCGCAGAAAGCATTTTCCCATACAGCGGATTATGACCGGGCAATTTCCGATTATCTTGGTGAAAAAGCGATTTCTGATATCCGGGCATGTTATCCGGAAATTATATAATTTTTTTTATCAAAACGATACGCCCAAATAGGGAAAAAACTCAAAACCGGCTGGTTTCAGATGTCTGGTGTCAGGGGAAAAAGCCCCCTTCCGCACACTGAAAACTGAACACTGAAACCCCACGTTCAGCATATAATTTATTTTTTTAAAAGAATGTCAAAGGCAAGGCTTTAACGAGGAGTTAAAAATGAGCACCGATTTAAAACAAATGTATAAGACTATCATGGACGATCATTTCCCGCCGCAAATGGAAATCAGCTTTGTTGACGGACAACAGCGCCAAACCCTGTTTTATGAAAAAGTCGACTGGACCATCGACAATATCCGTAAAGGACTCCGGTATGGCGAGAACCCGGGCCAGGAGGCCGCTTTGTACCGCCTGCTCAACGGAAACCTGATTCTGGGGCAAACCGAAACCATTCAGCCGGGGCAGTACCTGGTATCTGACATCGAACTTTTGCAGTCCGGAAAGCATCCCGGAAAAACCAACCTGACGGATGCGGATAATGCACTAAATATTCTCAGATATTTCACCGACCAGCCGGCGGTCATTATCGTCAAGCACAACAATCCCTGCGGCGCCGCCATATCCGATTCCCTTGAAGATGCGTATCACAAAGCCTATATGGCGGATCGAGTGGCTGCCTTTGGCGGATGTATTGCCGTCAACCGCCCCATCGACATACCGACCGCAAAGTCTATTGCCAAACAATATGCCGAAGTGGTGGTGGCCCCTGATTTTGAAGACGGTGCCATGGAAATCCTTGCCCAAAGGAAAAATTTACGGGTTATCCGGATTAAAAATATTGATAATCTGAACACTTTTGTGGGAAAGCGGGTGGTAGAGTTCAAGAACCTGATTGACGGCGGCATTGTGGCCCAGTGGTCTTTCGCCCCCCAATCCCTTGATAAATCAGACTATGTACTGGCCAAATGTGATTATAAAGGCACAGAATACATCATCAACCGACCGCCCACTGAACAGGAATACGCGGATATCCGATTTGGCTGGCTGTTGGAATCCGGCATTACGTCCAATTCCGTCATTTTCGTGAAAGACGGCGTATCTGTGGGCATTGGCACCGGTGAACAGGACCGTGTCGGTGTGGCCGAAATTGCAAGGGATAAAGCGTACCGGAAACTGGCAGACCGCTACAGCTTTGAATCCCACGGAATTTCCTATAACGATCTGACCGATGAAGATAAAAAAGCTGAAATCGACAGCCGGGTAAAAACGGAAAAAGGCGGCCTGATCGGTTCCACCATGGTCAGTGACGCGTTCTTTCCCTTCAGGGACGGCATTGATGTGGGGCTTAGCGAAGGGGTATCGGCGGTGGTGCAGCCCGGCGGGTCGTTGAATGATTACCAGTCGATTGAGGCGTGTAATGAACGGAATGCGACCATGGTACTTACAGGCCAGCGCAGCTTTAAGCATTGATGATGGCTGCGTAAAAAGCTCAATTTCTGCGTTGCGCTTCAGCCTTCATCACTCAACGTAGCAAGCTACGCCTCGCTCCTCAGGCTTCGCGCGCCTTGAACTTGAAGCTTTTTTCTTTGCCATCAAACGGTTGAAGTATGGGACCGCACATTTTGCGGTCCCATAAAATGAATGGATATACGACCCTCTCTTCTATTCAGATTCGTTAGCCAATAACTATGCCTAAATTGTAAATGGACCATTCAAATTATTGAATATTGTTTCTCATAATACTGACTGTCTCGTTCTCACGGTCTGACGTGGGAACGCATAAAAAGCCGTCAACTATCTGCAAGCTATGGTTAAAAATAATAACAGACAATTTAGGCTGTTAAGCGCAGTGCTTCTTGGGCTTCTTCAGGGAGTTGTACAAAAATAAAATAGGATGCGGGATAAAGATAATCTTCGCCTGATTCATCAAGAACTCTCAGATAACCATCGGTTTGGGCTTCTTCATCATGAAGGATTTGATAAATCTTGCGTTTTTCTAAATCTTCGCAATCTTTATTATCTACACAAAGAGCATATTTCAATTTGTCATTGTTTTTCTTCATTTCTTAATCCATAAACTTTTTGATTTTCATTTTCTTTTTGCCGATACCATGGGCTTCATACCAATGGAGCTCAGCTTTTCGAACATTACCATTTTGAAGACGAATAACTGCTATTCCCTTAAGTTTCCGCCACCGCCCAAAACCATATTGCTTATGAAGCCGCATTATATCTCGAATATTTCCACCTGCCGCTATGGTTTCAATTTCCTCGATATTTCCAATTATAGCAAAGTGCATAATAAAATCCAATAAATCAGTTTAATTTCGGTTTCCCAGCCGTTATTATTTGCACGTAAAAGTGTTGCAACGTCACATTGAAAAGCTTTTTACTTTGCTTTAAGGTAGCTTTTTAAATCCCGGTAGTAATTTTCATGCGGGCCAATCATTATTAATTCAGGATCATCTCCGGCAAAACGATATGAAGGCAAATATTGCGTACTCTTTATTTTGAATTTATGGACAAAAACGCCGCGAAGATCACCTGCAAATAATTGTTACCCCCCAATTATTTCATTAAGGCCTTGAACAATAAGCTCCAATTCTTCAAATTGCGCAGTCCCAAGTTTTTTCTTCAGTCGTTTTATTGAGAGTGTACGGATTTGGCTTATTTTTACCCATGACTGCTTAGGAAGTTTCGTTTCTTCAAGTTTAAGAGTTAATGGAAAGCCGGCTCTTTGGAATTGGCTTGTAATTGCCACGGCAATAACGGTGCCTGATTTTTTATTAAACACTTCATGACTTAATACAAGTATAGGTCTTAAGCCTGACTGTTCATGTCCAATAACGGGGTTAAAATCAGCCCAAATGATATCGCCTCTTAGTATTCTGGCCACTCATCTATCTCCACTTCAAAACCTTCTTCTGCCAAACTTTGTTCAAACGCAGGATCTAATTTGGCACATTCTCGAGCAAGCCTATTTTTTTCAAGTCGATCTAATTTTTCCACCACAGCCTCTTGAATAGCACGACTGCGGTTCGGGAATAGATTTGACTTAACTAATAAATCTAACCGATTTAATGTATTTTGCTCAATTGTTATTCCAATTTTTGATGTTGTCATAATTTCACCTCTGGTATTACCATATATCATACCATTGATATTTTCAAGATTGTTTTTGTCTTTGGTTAACCAACGGGCGGGAAAAATGAGAAAGACCAGTTAACGAAACAATTTATTGATAATATAAAGGATTATTCATTCTTACGGATTTGATTCGTTCATTTTATAGCAGGTTGTTGAAAAACGTTATGAGCGCAGAGAAAACAAGGCAAAATTCAACGAAAAAGCGGAGTTTATGTCTATAAATGAGCACTTTGAGGCGAATTTTAACGCAGTTTTATCAAGCGCAATAGTTTTTCACCAGCCTGATAGGCATAAGGGGTGAAGCTGTATGTGCTTATACCGAGAACCGCTTATAACACAGCAAATGGGCGAATCAGGTTTGAGAGAATTAGCTACCCCAGATCGACGGTAAGCACATCCCGTCGGGCATCAACATGGGAAATGGTCACCCGAACCAGGTCCTGGGGTTTAAGATTCCAGGGACCGGAAGAGCCGAGCTTGCATTCAATAAGGTAAGTGGTGAGAAGAATCATATATTTGTCCCTGCGCTTATCAAGCACAATGGCTTCTTCTTTTGCCCCGATATGTTTCTCAAGAAATTTCAGCAGCCAGTAACGATTTCTTCGCATCTGCACCTTACCGGCATTCATCAGCGGCTGCTTGAGCAACTGGAGCATTTTTTCTATCTCAACGACGGAATACGGCTGCTCCATATCAAAACAGGCCCGAATCTGGCGCTGGGTAACCAGGTCAAAATACTTGCGAATGGGTGATGTGGCCGTCACATACTTGTCCAGTCCCAGCCCGGAATGCGATTCAGGATTCGGAGAAATAATCACCCGATTGAGCATCCGCCGCTGCATCCAGTTCTGAAAAAGAGTGGCTTCTTTTTTCTGGCTGTAAAGCCTGGCTTTGGGTTCCGGCTGTCCCCGAAAAATGGCGGGCATGTTATTGTCCGCCAAAAATCTTGCCATCAGCCAGTTGGCCATAATCATCATTTCAGAAACAAACATCCGCCCGGGACTTTCGCGGTCTAATTTCCGGACACTGATATCATTGTTATCAAATACCCGAATGCTGGTTTCAGGAATCGATATCTGAACCCCGCCATTTGACAATCGTTTCCGTCTGAAATTACAGGCGATTTCATTCAGCGTCCAGATGGATTCATCCGTATCCACCATCAGGTCGACATCATTATATGTCAGCTGCTGCCCCACCCTTATAATGGAGGGAACCACTTCAAATTCAAACAACTCGGCATAGCGGCTGACCTTAAAAAGGATACTGATCGCCGGCCGGACTTCTCCGGCCTTCAGACTGCAGATATTCTCAGATAAACGGGGCGGCATCATTGGAATCTTCATATCCGGCATATAGATTGAAGTCCCCCGGCTAAAGACTTCCCGGTCAATGACATCCCCTTTGGCAACATATTCTCCAACGTCTGCGATATGCACCCCGACCCGGTAATAGGCGCCTTCGGCTTCAATGCTGATCGCATCGTCCAGATCGAGCGTCCCCTGCCCGTCGATGGTCATCAGCGGAAGGGATGTCAAATTTTTCCGTTTGGCCGCCAGAACCTTAAAATCAACCCCCTCTGGTATTGCATCAGCACGTTGTAAAACGGCATCAGAAAAAGTCTCAGGAATCTCAAAACGTTTAAGGTCGATATTATGAGTGGATTTCCAGACACCGACGTTCACCATGGCGTCAAATATTTTTTCAGCACTTGCAACGCCGGCCTTAGAAACGATGGCCCGCCCGACAGCACTATGCGGGCTTTCTTTTCCAAGCAGATAATATGATTTCAGGATTTCAATCAGGGACGTTTTATCTTCTGCCAGCTCAGTTTCACTGCCGTCCAGCACTTTTTTTAACCAGTCCCCGCCATCTTCAATCATCTGATTTCGAAGTTCTTTTTCTTTTTCCCGGAGTATATTTTTTTCAACTTCCTGTTCTGAATACGGGAAAAATGAGTCCTGATTATATTTAAAATATATCCGGTTATTAAAACATGCCCGGATAACAGCGGCCTCGTGGTCCCCGTTCGCGTTATTGGGAAAACACAGCTGGGTCATCGTGGAAAGATCCACCCATTCACTCATTGGAGACAGGACTTCCCACAATTCCCTGATATCAATATGTTCACTCAGCAATTTCCGTCTAACCGCTGTTTCCTTTATTGATGCGATGAGCTTATCCCGGCCGCCATTCATCTTCAACCGCATACGAGAACTATGAGACAAACGGCTGGTCTTCTGATTCACTTCACGATTGTTCTCATTCAGAAGACGCACCCGCTCGTCATTAGCTTCCATAACCACCGCGCAAAAAATTTTCTGCTGGTCTATATATTCAACAATTGTTCCTTTTTCCATAGCTTGATTGGATAACAGGGGGTTGAGGGAAAGTCAATGAACCTGATAAACAAATAAACGGGCAGGGAAGCCAGCAAACAAAAATGCCTATTAAATACAAATAATTAAATTGAAAAACACAAAGATTTTTTGTCGTTTTACAATCCGGTTGGCAGACTCCGGTTCGTTAACAGCCGTAACGGCAGACGCATTTACCCGAAGGAATGAAACCGACAGAACGTCATCTGCGTTTCACGATAAATGTTTTGATCCGGTTGCCATCCATTTCTTTGATGGTGATAAGAAATCGGTCAATGACGATCTGTTCATTTTCCTTAGGGATTTTACCTATCTGTTCGAGCACATAGCCGGAAAAAGTTTCATACTCAATGGATTCGGGAATATCCATTTTAATCGTCTGATTGATTATTTCAATGTCTGCCGCTCCCAGGACCAGCCACTCCTTGTTCCTGATCTGAACCACCGGCTGTTTGATAATGTCGGTCTCATCA
>JAQYVU010000030.1 GCA_030145385.1 Desulfococcaceae bacterium | reverse complement strand
CAGAGATATTGGCTCTGCCCTGAGCGATGATTCGGTTAAATTCTTAATCGTAATCTTTCTCTTAATCATAATCTTTTGGGCGAAAGTCTTTCATCAAAAGACGGATTAAGATTATGATGATGATTAGGATTATGAAAATTGAGTTTTGGTATCATCAATTAGTAGACCATGCCCTTCGGGCTTAACCCAATGCCTGGCCCTCTGGGTCAGGATTCTTACTGTTCCGGGTTCCAAATTCGACGTTGAGCGTTCGATGTTTGACGTTCGATGTTCATCTGCCTTTTAGTTGTCGGCCTCATCCCACCATTCCGGCAATGTGCCTTGATAGAGGTTCTGCACTTTCTGTTTCAGCTGGATATGCTCTTTATTCAGTTCAATTAAAAGCTTCCATGCCTCATCCTTGGCCGCCTGGTTGTTTTGTTCCTTTGCGGTGTTGAAATATCCAGTCTGGGTGATTCGGTCGTCCTGGATGCGCCATTGGGTTTCTTTGCATTCCTGTACCTTTTTTTCGAAATCCGGATCTTGCTTTTTGTTGTCAATATTCTCATCCAGGGACTTTTCCGTTTCCACAGATTCGGCCAGGTTTTCAATCACAGGAGAATCCGTCCGGATAATTTCTTCGGGCACCGGCGCATCGGAATCCGTGATGGACAAAATCATCTCTTTGGAAACCCCCATAATACCGCCATAATGGTTGAATTTAACCTGTCCGTCTTCTTCCCAGTATTCTTCGGTAATAAAGCTTGTCCCGGTTTTCAGTTCAATGAGGTAAGCTGCCGGGCAGAGTTTCGGCACCGCCAGCACCGGTAAAAAAACCATCATCCATATCCATTTCCGCATCCTGCGAACTCCTTGGTTTGTCGATTTAAGGTTTGTCAGCTCAGAATCCTGAAGCTTCTGCAAAAATAACAGTGTGTTTTCAATAAACATGGGCAAAAGTTGATCAAGTATCTGGCGGGGATAAACCCTGCCACTACGGTATTTGTCACAAACCCATGTAGGGGAGGGCTTTATGCCCTCCAGATGTATTATGCCAAGACTTTTTGAGAAGTTATAAATAACAAATGCAAACATAACATATAATTAGTAATGTTTAAAGAAATTGTTCCGGTTCATAACTTTAGTCACTTCAAACTATTTTACTTGTTTCGTAGGTATTAAAAAATTTTATAGTCATATAAAATAAATTAATAATTTTACCCTCTCCTCATTAAAAAATTCGTTGTAAATGTTTTTTTCAAGCGGATATCAGGCCATATGCCCAACTCATTTATTCTAAATTTTCAATACATTAGTTTTTATTTTATTCAATAGGAATAAATTGCCGTTTTAGTGGCACAGTTATTGAATTATATATTTATCAGACATTATTGAAAGGACGATAAAATGAGAAATAAATCCGGGTTTACCTTAATTGAGATGATGGTTGTGATTGCAATCATTGGTATACTTGCGGGAATTGTAGTTCCGAATTTAATCAGTTGGCGCAGCAATCACCAGTTAAACGGCATGGCCCGGGAAATACAGGGGGTGTTTCAAGGAGCACGGCTTCAGGCGATCAAGGGCAATTCCAGTGTGACCATCACGTTTGATGCCGGTGCCGGAACGATTGTTACTTTTCAAAGAAATCGCGCTATAGCAGACCCCACAGATCCCAAAGCCAGTAAAGTAGTGTCCTTGACTTTGCGGCCGGGTCTCTCTATGACCAACACCTTCTCTGATAATGATGTGGTTTATAACAATCGGGGAATGCTGTCCGACAATGTCGGCGGTACAGTTACGATTACTGATTCAAAAAATCATCAACGGCAGGTGATAGTGTCCTCAAGCGGCAAGCCGCGTATTGACATATAAAATCAGGAGAAAACAATGCATTTGAGAACAGGTAAATGCTTCACCCGACCGGTAAAATTGTCCCAATCTTCCGGTTTTACGCTGATCGAACTTATGATCGCCATGGTCATTACAAGTATTATTTCCGCTGCCATGTATTCTGTATTTCAAGCTCAGGTTCGAGGCCAGGTGTCCCAGGATGTGTCCCTGGAAATGACTCAGGGCCTGAGGGCGGCAATGGAACTGATTGCGTCTGACATCCGCATGGCAGGTTGTGACCCCACCGATAGTTCTGATGCGCAGATTGTAACGGCGAACAGTGATGAACTGAGGGTTACTATGGATATTGGCGGCGGACCCGAGGGGCAGCCCGACGGTGTTATTGGACCCAACGAGGATGTTCGATATGCGATCAACTCAGATGGGGACCTTTGTCGGGAAGTCGACGGTGGCGGCCTTCAGCCCATCGCTCTTCATTGTGATGCCATCAATTTTGTGTACATACGTTCGACTGACCCGACTATAATCAACGCCATTGAGGTGAGTGCTGTTGTTCGATCCGCTGATACCAAAAATCCCGGTTTTTTACGCTCATATACAGACAATACGGTCTATAAGAATCTTCAGGATGAAGTCATTCTTCCTGCACAGAATGATTCGTTCCGGCGATTCCAGTTAAGCACAACGGTTGTTTGCCGGAATCAGTTATAGGTACCCCCAAAAAGTCGTATTAAAGTATCTGAAACAAAGGAGATTCCAACGTGAATAATAAGAAACCCATCATGATCGGTTCGGCAAAAGATAACAGGGGATTTACTCTGATTGAGGTGCTGATTGCCATTGGCATTTTTGCCATCGGTTTTCTGGCCGTTGGGACCATGCAGATCAATGCACTGACCAAGACGAACTCTGCCCGCAGGACCACTGAAGCATTGACCCTGGCGGAAGATAAATCGGAAGAGCTGATGATCCAACCTTTAGCTGCCGTTGTTTCCGGCACAGAAGCGGCCCCTCCGTTTACCGTGCGGTGGACGGTATTGCCTGATGTGCCCATTCCTGCCTATGATTCGGGGGTGTTTGAATTCGGGACAACCACGACACGCTCCAAAACCGTTCGGGTATCGGTCACTCCGACAAGTAACCCCAATGATATACAGGCGGAGATTTGGTTTGCCAAATTCCGTAGAATGGATCCTAACTAGGGATTACGCAGGTTAGAACCAGATTGAATTTTAATCAGGAGAAAGACACTATGATCAATCGAATTTTCGTTATATTAAACCTTATTCAGCGTGATCAGAAAATGCGTGGCCGGACTCTAAACCAACCCATGGGGAGCCAGAAGGGTTCTGTCATTCTTATTGTTTTGATGCTGCTGGTACTCATGTCAATTATCGGCATATCGTCTACCAATATCACGGTCACTGAGTCGTTTATCGTGCGAAATACCGGTATCCGCAAACAGAACATCCATTTGGTCGATGCTGCAGCCTCTGAGTTCGTACAAATATTGCTGGATGCGGGCCTGGATGACACGGCCAGCCTGGAGATCTTTGAGATTAATCCTCAAATGCCTAACCACATGCCCTGGATCAATGACACCGCCATATGGTTTGACAGCGGAAATCTTGCTAAATGGTATAATCCGGATACCGTCGGCCGCGTCCTTGACACCACCAATTCAGCGGTGCCTGCTTCCATATCAAATGAGATGTTGGGTCTAAATTATATAGAATTGATCGACAATCGGGGTGAATGGGACGGTGACCCAGACAACAGCCCTATCCGGTCCGCAATGGTGGGGTGGAATTTTAAGTTGTCAGGAGGAGGTAATCTGAATCTGGCCGCTGGCCAGCCGGTCCTCAGGACCGCTGATATTCTGACGGAATATGTGTCTGAAAACAACGGCATCATTCGTCTGAGCATGGGTGTGGAAAGAGAGTTTATGTTTTAATTCCATCTTTAGTTGAATTCTTTTTAACGACAGAGTTAACCTAACTGGTAATTAAAGGCAGGTGGCATATGCAGACAGCAGATTCACGAAATAAAAAACGGGCATGGACAAGTTTTCCTTTCTGGACAGCGGCGTTATTTTCCACACTAATATTCGTTTTCACCGGATCAACGAACATCCGGGCCGGATGTATTGATCTGGCGGATGAACCGCTGGAAATCCAGAGCATGGGCGCGCCGGGGATTATCATGTTTGTGTATGACAATTCAGGGAGTATGGCGTATTCGGTTATGTGCAAGGAAGATGAAGGCATGTTTCATGCCGCTGGAAACGAATATGGCTATCTGTATGCGGATGACAAAAAAAATGTCATCGGGGACGTGATTCAAGGAGATCCGGATGCTACGATGCGCTGGAAATCCCAGTGGTCCGGATACAACAAGGTGTATTACGATCCGACGGTACTGTATGAGCCCTGGCCGGCATGGACGACCATAGCGGATGTGAAAACTCCCCTGCCTGCGGCCGCGCCCCAGGCAGACCCGGACAATCCCCGGTCTAACCTGATCACCGAGACCAGCACCTTTGATCTGGGCGGTGAATGGGAAACCATAGACGTCGGTGCGGGTTTTGATGTGGCTGACCTGATCAGGGACCAGGGAATTATCGTGGATAATGATGATGAAAAGTCAGACGACGAGAATACCCGGGTTCTGGTGGTGGATGACATGGACGCTGATAACTTTAACATTGAATTTGAGGGAGGGACTTGGTATCCGGACAATTCGGATGCAGCGTATTACAACTCGGATTACAGTACATATTTTGCCCCGACGAAGGTTGCGTTTTCAGCGACTGCCACATGGAACTTTTATGTCACGAACGCCGGCAAGTATGACGTGCTGGCCAGCATACCGAAAGATACTAGTCGAGTCAATGACCTGAGTGATGCAACATATACCATCACCCACAGCGGCGGCGCTACTGAGGTAATCGACGCGAATCAATATAATAAATCAGGAGAAATCCAGGTATGGGAATCTTTTGGTGCGTATGACTTTGACGAGGGACCTGTTACGGTTGAACTGAATTTTTCAGCATTCGATAAACAAACCAGACGTTCGATCGGCGTGGACGCCATCCAGCTGGTTCCCCAATTCGCCTTTGATCCAGCTACCTACTCCACCTGGTCCGGTCCCTGGGGCACAAGGACAGGAAGCGCATTTGAAACTGAGCGTTATTTACACGATTATCGTATAACTGAAATTAACGAGCCTCATACATTCACCTGGACGGCTGAAGGCCTTTCCCACGGAACCAAATACAGTGCCTATGTCAAGGTGTTAGCGACAGATTATCGTTCAGACGCTGTGCAGTACACGGTTGACGGCACCACCGTTTCAATAGATCAGCGTTACAGTCCGGAATCTGATAATTATTGGGTGTTGCTCAAGGACAATATATCATTTTCAGAAGATACAGGCGTTGTGGAACTCAGAACTTCTCAAGGTGATTATAAAGTTATTGCGGATGCGGTGGCGTTTGTACCCACCCCGCCTGTTGCAGGTACTCCCGTGAAAATTGTCAATGCCCATTATTATGTCCAAAACGGAACCGGCACCTATCTGGTCAATCTCGACGGGGCTATCAAATACTACCGCGTGGTTTCAACTGATGACGACGTGGTAAATGGTGAGCTGTTTGAGATTACCGAAAACGAGGCTATAGATCTCGGCATTTATACTGGCCGGGGCTATACACGGGAACGGCAGAATTTTGCCAACTGGTTCCAGTTTGCCCGGACCAGGGATAAGGTGAGCCGGTTTGCCCTGGGCAAACTGGTAGAATCCATGGGCAATATTTATTTCGGGTTGACCACTGTTCCTTCCAGGGATATTTATGCTGTCCGGTCGATAAAGGAAGCCATGGTGTCTTACCGCGATGACACCCTGGATGTTTTAAACAACGTTTATAATCTTCCCAATCCCAGCGGTGCCACTCCTTTAAAAGACGGATTTTTAAAAGTCGCCGAATATTTTGAAGGCGCGGCATCCCTTGTCAATGCGCATGACAAAGCCTATTTTGTTGACGGCGGGTATGCAACCGTGGACACCTATCCGTATCTGAATGCGGAAAACGGCGGCGAATGCCAGCAGGCGTTTTTGATCGCCATGACCGACGGGTTGTACAACATGAATGCGGCATCCAATATCGATAACCATGACGGGAACAATGACTCGGAATGGGATGGCGGTGAGTTCGGGGACGATTTTGAATCCGGCACCCTGGCGGATATTTCCATGGATTTTTATGAGCGGGATATGAAGACTATGCTCGCTAATGAGGTGCCCACCAATGAGTGGGATAAAAACTCCCAGCAGCATGTTGTGACCTATGCGTTGACCTTCGGCGTTGAAGGAAGTATTGTTCCGGGCGATTGGCCGGATTGTCCGAAAGCCATGCCTAGAAACGACAACTCATGCCCGGAATGGGAATGGCCCGTGGAAGGGGAACTGTCCACTATCGACGACATGTACCATGCAACGGTCAACGGTCGGGGACTGTTTTTAAATGCCGGCAACCCAAAGGAACTGGTGGCCGCATTGATGAAAATCAAGGCCAACATAGAAGAACGGCTCGGATCATCTGCAGCGGTTACCACCAGTTCAGTCCAGCGCCAGATTGGTTCCAACCTGTATCGGGGCGAATATATGACCGGCAAGTGGACCGGAGATCTGAAAGCGTTTGAAATCGATGTTGACACCGGTGCGGTCTACCCGGATTACAAGTGGTCGGCCAGAAATCAACTGGATCTGGTGACCGATTATACAGATCGAAAAATTTATTCTTATGATGGCTCAAGCGGAATGCTGTTTGATTTTAATTCTATGACCAGTGACCAGAAAACCCGACTGTCTGACGGTCTGGCTTATGCGTTCGGAACTGACGCGGCGTATGCATTCGGAACGATTGATGCCGGTGATGTGGAAAACCTGGTTAATTATCTCCGGGGCGATGTGAGCGAGGATGAAGCCAATGGCGGCCCTTTCAGGGCCCGGGCCAATCTGTTGGGTGATATTGTTCATTCGGAAGCGGAATACCATGATCATGTGCTGTATGTGGGGGCCAATGACGGCATGCTGCACGCCATACATTCGGAAACCGGTAATGAGCTGGCTACATATGTTCCCAATATGCTGTACAGTGAACTGCCGAAACTCGCACTTCCAAATTATCAGCATCAGTATTTTTTGAACAACACCCCGTTTGTTATGGATACCGGCATGAAGAAACTGCTGGTTTGCCCCATGGGAAAAGGGTACAAGGGCCTGTTCGCTCTTGATGTGACCATTCCAATGGGAGAGGCGGATCCAACCAACATTCCGCTGTGGGAATACCCGGGAGCTGGGGCGATTGATCCGGATCTGGGATATACTTACAGTCAGGCAACGATTTTTAAAACAAAGGCCGCGGGCTGGGTGGTGATCACAGGCAACGGGTATGAAAGCGTCAATGGACATGCGGTCCTTTATTTGATGGATGCGCTGACCGGTACTGTGGTGGCGAAACTTGACACTGGTGTTGGCGGGTGCAACGGTCTGAGCTCTCCGGCTATTGTCGACCCGGATTCAAACGGTGAGATTGATTTCGTTTATGCCGGGGATTTAAAGGGCAATATGTGGAAATTTGACTTGAGAGGAGCGACGGTAGCGGACTGGAAAGTGGCGTTTAATGACGGCACGAATCCGCAGCCCCTGATTACAGTCACCGACTCTTCCGGTACACCCCAGCCCATCACCACCGCGCCCGGTGTTATGTTTGTGAACGAATGCAATCCTCCGGGGAGCGATGGACTTTTGTTACTGTTCGGCACTGGCAAGTATCTGGGTTTTACGGACACCACGGACTTGAGTCATCAATCTGTATACGGCGTCTATGACTGGGCACTGGACTGGGAAGCCGAGACCGGCAGTTCTGAAGACAAGTATTTGGGCACCTTAACCACAGGCCCGCCACGCACACTTTCAAATACTGCGCCCGGAGTCGGAAAAGATTTGATTCTGGTGCAGCAGTCAATTGTCAAAGAGGCAGATATGAATGGGGAGACCTACCGTTTTATAACCAATAATGAGGTTTCTTATTATAATCTGGAGACCAAAGAGGGGGGTGCTCTTGGGTGGTATATGGACCTGCCGGATGACGGAGAACGAATGGTGCGTCGGCCGGTTGTCAGAAGCAATGTGTTTACTTTTGTAGCCAATATACCGGAAAAATCACCATGTACTGCGGGTGGTCGATCATACCTGTATCAGGTTGACGCATGTTCCGGCGGGTGGCCGGAAGAGCCCCAGTTTGACCTGGACGGGGACGGCGATTTTGATGAAGATGATCTGATTGATCTGGATGTAGACGGAGATGGAAGTGTCGATCTGGATGATCTACTTGCGGTCGCATATGATGCTGATGGAGATGGCGTTGTTACTTTGGATGATGTACTCTTGATTTTTGACAAAAACGGAAATGGAGTTATTGATAGTGACGAAATCCCTGGCAATGTGCCGCCCATTGGGCAGGAATTTGATTCCCTGCTTCTGGACCCGACCCTGCTGCAAGATGTTATTTATTTAAATGACCTTGATGAAGTCGTCGGCAAGAATGTTCCTCCGCTGCCAGTCGGTGCGTGGTTCTGGCAAGTTATCGAGTAGATGAGCGTTTATAGCGGAGCGGTGATGTTAAATGATTAATCATAGGAGACAGTGATGAAGAGCTTATATAAAAACAGGGCCATAACTTTTCCGATGCTGGTATTTATTCTGGCCGCAGGATGTTTTATGACTTCAGTGCCATTTAGTTGTTTTGCAGATGACAGTCCGGCTGCCATCAGGGAAATCCGCCGGCCCCCGGGGTTTAATTCCGGGGAAATTAATTTCGAAGATCTTGAAAGGCGCACTTTTTATGCCCGGGGAACTCTGGATGCAGTTAATGACAAAGCGATATGTGTCGGGGATAAGCAGATCGATCTGGCACCGAACGCCAAAGTCAATTGCAAGGTCGGAATGTATGTGGGCATCAAAATCAATGATGAGGGCAAAGCTGTTTCATGCGAACCACTTGCCCGCTCGCGGCGATAATCGGCTGTTGTTTACTGTGGACTGGGCGTTCGATAGTGAATGTTTCCACAAAGAAGAGGAGAATATTTGATATGCTCAAATTTATTTTTTCAATTGCCGCACTTGTAATCCTTCTGACGTCAACCGTATCTGCTGAAATATACCAGTATACGGACGAAGGCGGTGTGGTCCGATTTACCGATGACTCATCTTTGATTCCTGAAGATCAGCGTTCAGATGTGGAAACCCTTGAATCCGTTCAAAGCACGTACAGTCCTGAGGAGGTGGTGCAGCAAGCATCATCTCAATCTGAAGAAACCGGGGCAGGGAAGGTGCGGAACTCTGCCAGTGAGCTGGACGCCATAAGGGAAGATTTGCTTCGCGAGTATAACGCGCTGGAAGCAGAAAAGAAAACCCTCGGCGATCCGCCGCCCAAAAATTCCAGATCGGGGATAAAGGCCGATTATACCTACAAGGTTACAGAACTGAATCGCAGAATTGATGATTATGAAAAGCGGTATAAGGATTTTGATGAAAAAATTAAAGCATTCAACGCCCAAATCGGACAGTAGTTACAAATGAATTAATATATCTGATTAAAACGGACATGCGGGCATCTGAAATTTTTTACATTTCAGATGCCCGTTTCTTTTTTTTAATTGAAATAGTTACCGCTTTTGATTATTGGTAATGGAGCAAATATTTCTCAAGATAAGGTTAATTTAACATGATAAATGATAACGGGCATCCATTTTCAGATAAAGCAGTTTGCATCGCCTTGGTAGGGCAGGGGGCGATCTCTAAAGAACAGGCCCTTGAAATTTTTGAAAAAAAGGAAAAGGTCCGGGAGAGTATTGAAAAGCAGAAGGCCAGGCGGCGCGATAAAATGCCGATTGGGGTTCGGATCATCAACCCCACCACCATTGTTGATGTCATCAGTTCATTTAAATTTTCCCGGTCAGACAAAAAAGACATTGAACTTGATGAAGATGCCATATTTAAAATGCTGGCCAGGGAATGGGACAAAGCGTATGTAAAAATCGATCCGTTAAAGCTTGACCTGAACCTGGTGACCACTACTATTCCCCGCAGTTTTGCCATGAAACATCTGGTTTTGCCCATTGAAGTGGAAAACGGGAGTCTGGTGGTAGCAACGTCCAACCCGTTTAATTCCGAGGTGTTTGAAGATATCGGCCGGGTCAGCCTGATGCCGGTTAAAACGGTCATGACATCCAAATCGGATATTATCCGGTTAATCGATGAATTTTTCGGGTTTAAACGCTCCATTGCAGAAGCGGAAACTCAGTTTTCAGGGCCTGTGGTTGATCTGGGAAACCTGGAACAATATGTGCGCTTAAAAACCCCGGATGAACTGCCGTCAAATGATCATCATATCGTCAATGCGGTCAATCATTTGTTTAATTATGCATTTGATCAGCGGGCCAGTGATATTCATATTGAACCCAAACGGGACATTTCCCTGATCAGAATGCGCATCGATGGGGTATTGCATACGGTCTACCGGCTGCCGAAAAAAGTCCATTCCCCGATGGTCAGCCGGATAAA
Organism: Desulfococcaceae bacterium; assembly: GCA_030145385.1. Taxonomy (GTDB): domain Bacteria; phylum Desulfobacterota; class Desulfobacteria; order Desulfobacterales; family Desulfosalsimonadaceae; genus SURF-3. The sequence goes on along the minus strand of JAQYVU010000030.1, from coordinate 37,080 downwards.
AAATATGTCCCGATTGGATATGGCGGAAAAAAGACGCCCTCAGGACGGGCGGATCAAAACTGCAAAAGGCAGTGTTGAAGTAGAAATACGGATTTCCACCATTCCGGTTGCCTTTGGTGAGAAAGTGGTGATGCGGGTGATGGATCCGGATATTTTGTTTCAAGATTTGGGTCAGCTTGGGTTTTCTGCAGATGACCTGAAACGGTATAATGATATGGTGAATCGCCCGAACGGCCTGGTGCTGGTTTGCGGACCCACAGGCAGCGGTAAGTCTACAACCCTGTACTCCACATTAAGACGGCTGTCTACACCGGAAATTAACACAACCACCATTGAAGACCCCATTGAAATGGTTCATGAAGAATTCAACCAGATAGCCGTTCAACCTGCTCTTAACATAACCTTTGCAACGATTATGCGAAATATTTTGCGCCAGGATCCGGATGTTATAATGGTCGGTGAACTCAGGGACCTTGAAACTGCACAAAATGCTGTTCAGGCAGCTTTGACCGGCCATTTGGTATTATCCACCCTGCATACCAATGATGCGCCGTCTTCTATTATAAGACTTTTAGATATCGGTATTCCTTATTTTCTGGTGCAGGCCACGCTCACCGGAATTATTTCCCAGCGTCTTGTTCGAAATATTTGTCCTAAGTGTATTGAATCATACATGATTGATGCTTCTCAGTTGCGGAATTCCGGGCTGGGAATAAATAAGGAAGGGCCGATTAAATTATATCGCGGGAGAGGATGCGCCAACTGCCGGGGAACCGGGTACTTTGGACGTACGGCAATTTATGAAGCGTTACCTTATTCCAGGACACTCCGGAATTTGACCACACAGCATACGGACCTTGCTTTATTAAGAGATGCCGCCTTTAAAGAAAAATTGGTGACCTTAAGGGACAATGCCATCAAAAAATTGCTGGAGGGGATAACAACATTTGAGGAAGTGATGCGGGTAACCTGGGAAAACGATTAGCCCGCAATTCTCACGAAAATTTGTGTAAAACTGTTAAAAAAGGGCTTCGCCGCAACCGGCAGAAGCCCTTTGATTTTTTAAACTGAAAGGTCATTTTTATGTTTCAGGGTCTTGCGACCTCCAGAGTGCGCACGAGATTTCCGGGCGTTATTTGCTGTATTGATTTAGTGATTAAAGCAGTCGATGTTGTTTGTTCTGTATGAAGTACGATTAATTCCCCAATATGATAAGGGGTAAGGTCCACCTGCTGGAATTTTTTCGGATTGGGCCGGGCGGATTCCTGTAAATAGATAGAATAAAACTGGCCGGTTTCAACGCCGTCAATCTCGCCTTTATCAATGAAAATAATTGAATACTGGGCTGTCAGCGCTTCATCTTCTTCAGTTTTGATAATCTTTCCGTTCAGTCCCTGTTTACTTTCTTTTATTGGAATATTGACGGATCTTGGTTCATACGGCATGAGATAATCATTGATGAGAATATCCCGATACGAATAGATTACTGTCCCGATAGCAAATTCCGGTTCAACAGCTGTAATTTCAACAATACCTGTCAAAAAATGTTGTACGCCAAGATTTGCGTTTGTTGCTTTGTCTCTTACAGGGCTGATAGTCCTGTAAGTGGTGTATTTTTTGCCGACGGATAGCAGGGGTGCATCGGGTTCCGGATAAATGTAGATTTGAGCTCCAGTAGTGATCAATACAACATCATCCTGGGCCTTGAAAATCGTGCCGTGATGGGCGACTGCTTTTTCACGGATAAAACCGACACGGTCAATTTCTTTAAATGTATGAAATGTTTCTATCTTTTGAACAGGTTCTTCAGTAACGGGTTCGGGTTGTTTTTCTTTTCCTTCCCATTCTTTTTTATAAATAAGAATTTTCTGTCCGGGATAGATCAGGTGCGGATTTTTAATATGCGGATTATAGTGCCACATTTCCGGCCATACCCAGGGAGAATTTGAAAATTCTTCTGAAAGATCCCATAACGTATCACCTTTTTGAATGGTGTAATAAAAACCTGATTCAGTGCGGGTGACATGATCTTCAATGCCGGCTGCTGCATTGAAAGTTAAAAAAAGCATGCAGAAAATAAAAGCAAAGGAAAAATGAAAAAATCGGATTGGGAACTTTTTGACTACCATTCCATGCCCCTGTCATTAATTGTGGGTTAGTCAAAATGAACCGGTTTGCCAAGGCTGTCAATCAGACCGATGGCCGATGGTTGGCTGACCGGTTCCACCATACTTCTAATTTAGTTATAGATTTTTAACCATGTTGTCAAGTTTTTCATTGTTTTCAAAACATTTGAAGACTTGATTTTTCAATCATTCAACGGTAAAAAAAGCAGTTTAAATCAAAAGGGATTAATGTCGTTTTTGTATTTCAGCTGTATGTCCGGTTTGCAAAACCGGAATTTCAGATCAAATTCCGGTGATGCTTTTTTGATAAATGTACTTTAATAACAGATTGTTGATGAATGCTATTCTGTTAAAAGGGAATACAATGAATTTTATTGCTTCCATTATTTTGTGCGCGGTTTTTATAGATTTTCTGCTTCATATGACTGCTGATATTTTCAATCTCAGGATGCTGAAAAATCAGCTGCCCGAACAGTTCAAGGGATGGTATGATAACGATCAGTATGCGTCTTCTCAAAATTATCTGCGGGTAAATACACGTTTTGAGTGGCTGGCAGCTATTGTCAATCTGGTATTGTTTTTAGGGCTGTGGTTCGGCAGGGGGTTTCCCCTGATCGATCAATGGGTCCGGGTGATCAGTGCTTCTCCGGTTGTCTGTGGAATTCTTTATATCGGTATTTTATTTATATTAAAATCCTTCATCTCATTGCCTTTTTCGATTTTTTCGACATTTTACATTGAAGAACGGTTCGGGTTTAATAAAACCACATGGAAAATATTTATATCAGACCGGTGCAAGCAGTTCGTTCTTGCTGTTCTTATCGGTGGTATGCTGCTTGGCGGGGTTCTGGCGTTTTTTGAGTATGCCGGTCCCCATGCGTGGTTTTATTGCTGGGTTGTGATGGTCGTGTTTATGGTCGTGATGCAGTTTGTGGTGCCGACCTGGATAATGCCGCTTTTTAACAAGTTTAAACCGCTGGATCCCGGGGAATTAAAATCTGCGATTATGGCCTATGCACATTCTATTGATTTCTCCTTAAAAAATGTCTTTATAATGGACGGCTCCAAACGCTCAAAGAAGACCAATGCTTTTTTTACAGGCTTTGGCCGTCACAAGCGGATTGTCCTTTATGATACTCTGGTGACAAATCATACAACAGATGAACTGGTAGCTGTATTGGCTCACGAAATGGGCCATTATAAAAAGAAACATGTCTTATGGATGCTTTTAACCGGAATTCTTCAGACCGGTATCATGTTATATCTTTTGTCTTTTTTTATATCTTCCCCAATGCTGTTTGAAGCGTTTTATATGGACGCGCCGTCTGTTTATGCCGGGCTGGTTTTTTTCGGTATTTTATTTGCGCCCATTGATTTTTTCATGGGTATTGTTATGCAGTATTTTTCCAGAAAAAATGAGTATGCAGCCGACCGGTTTGCTGTTGAAACCACCCGGGATGCGGAATCATTTATTAGCGCGCTAAAGAAACTGGCGGTTCACAATCTATCCAACCTCATGCCCCATCCCATGTATGTTGTTTTGAATTATTCCCACCCCCCGGTGCTGAAACGGTTAGAGGCGATTGGGAAGGTAGATCTTTGATCTTCAACCTTCAGCCTTCTACCTTTTACCTAAACTTCTATATATCATCCCGGTACTGAATGAAAAGATTCCCAGTGTTCAATATATTCTTGCTTTTCCACTTCCCAACGCGCTTGATCCCATGGGAGTGATTTTTCACATAAAGCCTGTATGCGGTCTAAAAATTCCCGCCCGCCGTCTTGGGTTAACAATCCGATACGGACCCTTCGAAGCATGAGGTCTGACAGATGCCTGACCTGCTCGGTTCTTGCCAGCAGCGGCAGTTCCGCCCACAGTGTATGGGTTCCGGTAATCGGTACCAGGTCTTTGATATTGGCGCCAATGACCATTTCTTCGGCAATTTTTCCATACCTTCCGTATAACCGCCGCCAGGTCAGCGGGTCCAACCCGTTCAGCTGTTTGGGCAGTTGCGGGGTCGGTACAAATACCGGTTCATCAATTTTTACCTTTGTTTTTCCGGGTAAATAAGGAGCGGCTGCCGTTAATGCATCTTTTGCAAGGGTTCGAAAGGTGGTGAGCTTGCCGCCGGTGACCGTGACAAGACCTTTGTTGATCCAGACGATAAATTCCCGGGATTCCTGGGATGGCGGCCGGTTTCCTTTGCTCAGCACCGGCCGGACACCCGCAAGTGACGATATGGCATCTTCAAGGCGAATCCCTGATGAGGGGAAATAAGCGGTCAGGGCCTCCATCATGTAACGGGCTTCTTCTTTTGTGATTTTCGCTTCTGTTGAAATATCATTGCCATGATCAAGGTCAGTGGTGCCCAGTAGCAGGGCGCCTTCCCAGGGAATGATAAAAAGCGGCCGTTTATCTGCCGGATGGGTTAAAGTAATCGCCTGGTTGATGGGCAGCAGCCATCCGGGGAAAATCAGATGACTGCCCCGAAGCGGCCGTATGTGAAGATCTTTCTGAGGCGACGGATGCAGTTGTTCCGCCCAGGTACCGGTGGCATTTATTACAGCAGAAGCTGTTATGGTGCGGGTGTCGCGGGTTTCTGAATCTTCCAGACGGACGCCATTTACCCTGCCACTGCGGTTTCTGATGATTTCAACGGCTGCAGTGTAATTCAATGCCGTACCGCCAGCTGCGGCAGATTCATTAATTAACCGCTGAACCAGCCGGGCGTCGTCTACCTGGGCATCCATGAAACGGAATCCGCCGGTCAGCCCGTTTTGATTAATACGCGGGATCATCCGGGTAAACTGCCGGGCATTGTAATGGGAATGATATTTTGCTCCGGCCATCACATCATAAATGGAAAGTCCGGCTTTTAATGTCCATCTGCCGGGGCTGGCACCCTTATACAAAGGTACCATGAAATTAATCGGTTCGATCATGCCCGCCGCTTCCTTCATGAGACGCTGTCTCTGACGAACGGAATCATAAGTCAACAGTAAGCGCCCATCTTTCAGGTACCGGAGTCCTCCATGGATGAGTTTTGAAGAACGGCTGGATGTGCCCCATGCAAAATCATTTTTTTCAACCAGAAGTGTTTTCAGTCCGATTCTTACGGCTTCGCGAAAGATTCCGGCACCGGTGATTCCGCCGCCGATGACAACCAGGTCCCAGTTCCCCGCGAGTTTGTCTAAGTTCATTGCTTGTCCTTTATTCTGTTAACTTGCCCGGGTTCATTTTCTGGTCAGGATCCAGATACTTCCAGGCTTTTTTCATCAAATCAATACCCAGGCCGCCTTTTTCAGCCGGCAGAAAAATTCTATGATCCATCCCCACCCCGTGCTGATGGGAAATCGTTCCGCCGGAATTGACAATTTCCATACTGGCGGCGGTTTTGATTGTCTGCCACCAGTCCATGGTTTGTTCAGGAGAATCAGCGAGTCTGAACAGATACGTTGTATAAATACTGGATCCGGTGGAATAAATGTGCGACAGGTGAGAAAATACATGTACTTTTTCGGCTCTGGGTTCCAAAGCCTGGGCAATGGAATTCTCGATAGCGGCCATGGCGGGTCGGACGTTTTCCCAGGTTACCGCCGTTTCCAGTGTGTCTACCGCATATCCCCTTTTCCACAAAGTATTGCGCAGGTACGGCGCAAGAAACCGATTCTTTTTCCAGGTATTTCCCATGGATTTACCAATGGAGATTCCTTTAAATTTACGGATGATGGTATTGGTTTCATGCTTTGTGAACGAAACGGTTTTCTTCGATCCTGTAAAACCGATTAATGTCATACACCAGGTGTTGTCAAACAGCCCCCGCAGTCGCAAATAACGTTTTAAATAATCAATCTGGTTTTTATGACCGGCAATGGCCATGTTCGTTGCGGTCTCCGCCGGATTACTCAAACGGGCCATTGAAATGGAAAGGCCGGAGTTTGCCAGTTCCCGGAGTGCTTCGGCACCGGCATCCCATGATGGGAAGAAAAAACCGCACACATCATCTGCCTCCGGAGTTTTTTTGATCCGAACCGTTGCATTGGTCACAACACCCATGCGGCCTTCAGACCCCATTAACAAGTGTCGGAGATCCGGGCCGGCGGCGGATGCGGGAAATGGTGAAAAGTGCATTTTGCCTTTCGGGGTTATCAGATCACCTCCGGCAAACAGATCCTCAATCCTTCCATAATAGCGGGACTGCTGACCGCTGGAGCGGGTTACAATCCATCCGCCAAGGGTTGACAGCTCAAAGGATTGAGGGTAATGGCCAAGGGTATAGCCATGGGTTGCCAGCTGGGCCTCAAGGTCGGGACCGCGCACACCGGCATTAAATGTGGCAAGCATATTACAGGGATTAATATTTGTCAGGCGGTTAAAGCGTTCAAGGGAGAGCGAGAGAACCGGCAAATCAGATTCCGGTACAGACAGATGGCCAACCACACTGGTTCCCCCGCCGTAAGGGATGACCATCATTTTTTCGCGAAAAGCGAGTTGCAGGACATCATTGATTTCCTGTTCGGATGTCGGAAACGCCACCCCGTCCGGAAATTGTTTGAGCGTCCCCCACCGGATATTCACCCAATCCGGCAAGCTCTGACCATGTGCATGGTCAAAACGGTCTTCCGGGTCAATCGAGATTGAAGGATGAAGTGTTTTTATGCGGGACTCAGGGATGCCGGATAAAGCGTTTTCAAGGGAATATTCAGGGCCCGGGCCTGTTTCACCCACAAGTTCTTTTAATAGTACCTCAGCCGATGACGTCAGCGGCATTTCTATGTTTTCATTTCCCCATCCGTTCCATCGCTGCATGATCAACCTCCGTTTAAGAAATTTTCAACCGGGTCCATATTTCAATGCTTTTCTGCATTGCTTTTCTGACAACATTTTCTATTATTTCGAAATGTTTTTTTTCAATCGCGTGCTGCAGATTGTCGTAATAGGCTAACGAGGCCTGTCGGGCATCCTTTTCTATAAAATACAAAATGCCCATGGTTTTAAATATTGATGCAAAATCATTTAAAATCATCGGATAAACGGGATTCCCGGAATAGCGAGCCATTAATTGCTGCAGTTGCCAGTCGAATTCAGTGAATGCTTCCGGCGTGTTTTTGAGTTTTTTCCTGTCTGCCAGTTTGTCATATATCAAAGATGGTTCATTTTTAACGGCCTGTCGGGCAATCGGAGGTGTCAGAATTCCTCTGAGTTCGAGAAGATAAATGATAAAGGACTCCGGCAAAACTTCACTGTGCCTGGCCATTGTTCCCAGCAGTTGCAGGCCGCCTGTTTCCCAGTAATTATTGACTTGGGTCGGCTTGCCGTGGCGGATGGTAATCCAGCCTTGCCCGGCAAGCCGTTGAAGCGCTTCACGGATGGTCGGCCGGGTAACCCCAAACTGATCGGCCAGTTTCCGCTCAGACGGTAAGGCGGTTCCCGGCGGATAGGTACCGTCAAGAATTGAGCAAATCAATTTATGTTCTGTAAATTGAGCGGGTCGAAAAGGCTTGTCAGCAGTCATTTATATTTTAACTCCATAGTTAAATGCACAGTAAATTGGTAAGAGGTCATACCAGTTGATGCAGGATCTGTCAATAAAAAACATGAATTCAAAAATCAGGTTATCCACATTTTGAATTAATTTTGAAGGTCCCGTAAAAAGTAGCAGGATGGCTAAGTTAAAAGTTCCGCCAATCCCATAAAATTTGGCAGGGCGTATTGGTTTTTCAGGCTCGAAATCATACATGTAGTATCTTGAGTGTCTGAAAAACCGCTGCAACGCAGTAGATGGGGCTTTTTACGACGCCATTAATTTTGCAAATTCGGTTTCAGCTGCATCCGGGCGTTATTGTACCCCTCGTCAATCAGGGTGTTTGCCTGACGGAGAGAAAAATTAAGCAGCGATCGAAGTCCAAGCATGCGGGCCGGTGCAACCGTTAAAATCCGTGTGCCTTTTGCGGCAAGCTGAAGCTGTGGGGAATTGGGCAACGGGGTTTTATGGCAATGGGCATCCGGGTTGATCTGCCATGAAGAATCAGGCAGGGAGTTGGTATAAGAGCCGATCAGAAAATGTTCGAAAACAAGCTCTGCCACTTCCATGGGGCTCCGCGGTTCTCTGGTATTAAAGGCGCCAACCGGAGAATGCAGTACGACGATTATTTCTTTTGCCTCCAGTTTGAGCGCCGGGGCAATCGGTGTGTTAACCATGAGCCCGGCGTCCCAATAGGGAACATTGTCGATATACTGCCAGCCGAACAGGCCGGGAATAGCGCTTGCCGCCATAATGTGTTTTATTTTAATGGCATGCTGGTTAAAGTATGCAAGCTGGCCGGTAATCATGTTCAGGGTGCTGATAATTATTTCCGGTTTACTGGTTCGGAGGGCTTCTATGTTTAAGTGCGATTCAAGCAGTTTTTTTAGAGGCCGGGTGTCAGACATCGGGGAGAATCGTTTTCGGCTTTTCAATGAACGAAGTAAAATCGGCAGCGTGACGCGATACATTTTTTTCCGGCGATAGGTCTGCCACAATCTTGTCATATCGTTGATTGACATTCCGGAGCCGTATGCCACGGCGTTAATGGCGCCGACGGATGTGCCGCAGATCAGGTCGGGTGTCCAGTTGATTTCGCTCAGGTACTTCATGACGCCGACTTGAAAAGCGCCTCTGGCTCCGCCGCCGGATAGAATTAAAGCTCGTTTCATTATGCCTCCGTATAAGTTCAAATGTCTTTAATGCATCGACCTAAGTCAATTCAGGTTCAACTTAGTCTATGAAATTATTCATGTCAATTCGGTTTGATATAAATAAAATAATTTTTTTTTAATAAAATGCTTGACAGGGATAACGCATTGCGTCATACATACACATAACGCATCGCGTTATGTTTTTATTTAACAATAAACTAATTTTTTTGTCTCCTCGAAGTAAGTTTTTTTTAACAAAGTGCTTGACATATGACGCGTTGCGTTATAGATTGTAACGCAACGCGTCATCAATGTCGTTCGGCAGCACGAATTTAAAGAATTTGAAATACAAACAGGTCTGATAGATATTTAACATATACGTCATAAAAACAATTTTTCAGGAGGGTATTACCATGGCTAAGAAAGAAGCAAAAAAAGAAGAAGTGAAAAACAATGTAATCGTGGAAAAAATTCAGAAAGCATCTGATACTGTCACAGAAAAAATCAAAGACTACAATGAGAAGTATCTGGCGGAAAATATCGAAAAGGGAAAGAAAACTTTCAAAGAGTACAATGAAAAATACGTTGCCAAAAATATTGAAAAGGGTAAAGAGACCTTCAAGGAATACAATGAGAAGTACGTTGTAAAAAACCTTGAAAAAGGCAAAGAATATTTTGATGGTCCGTATAAGAAAGCTACCAAAACCGTTGACGACGTTCTGGCAAAAGGCCGTGATTTAGAAAAAGACGCCCTTAAAAAACTTGATGAAGTCGTGGTTAACGGTAAAAAGTTTATGTATAAAATTCCCATGGTGGAAACGGTTGAAAAGAAAGTCACTGAAGGCCTGAATTCTCTGCCGGGCTTTGTCAACATGCCGAACAAAGGTGAAATCGAAAAACTGACCATGGCCATGCAGGCATTAAATACAAATATTGAAACAATGAAAAAACAGAAGACAGCATAATAAGATATGATACGACGGCGGTTCTCACTTAGTGCGGGCCGCCGTTTTAACTGAATAAGATATCCGATATTTTGTTTTTAGTTTTTTTGTGATATATTTATTCAAATTTCTTCAAAATATATTTTTAATCAATTTGAATTAATGCACGCTAAAGGAGGTCCGGATGTATACTATAAAAAAATATGCCAATGGTCGATTTTACGATACCGTTACAAAAAATTACATCACACGCTCCCAGATTTCTGAATTAATTCGTTCCAAAAAAAAGATTGAGATCATTGATACAAAGTCCGGAACGGATATTACTAAAGAAGTAGTCTCACAGATCAAGGCCAAGGAAGCAAAATCCGGTAAGCAGAAACCCAAAGCAAAAAAAACAGCTGCTGCAAAGAAAAAGCAGGAACCGGCCAGCTTTATCGTCCAGCTTTTCCGTAAAGGCGGCGACACTCTGTCGGATTATGGTAAGAAATATTCTTCGATGTGGCAGGAAATGTTGACCATGTCCAAGGAAGAGGTCGACAAAGTGGTTAATTTGCTGGTCAAAGATAACAAAATTTCAGAATTTGAAGCAAAAAAACTGAAAAAAGAAATACTCAAATATCGCGATAATATTCAAAGCTGGATTACTAATAACATTGATCATCGGATTAACGAAGTCCTCAATAAAATGAACCTTGCCAACAGGGATCAGGTTCTGGATCTGACAACAAAAATCAAGTCGTTGAATAATAAAATTACAAAACTCGAAAAAGCAAAAACTTCAGCCACGCCAAAAAAAGCTGCAGCGTCCAAAAAAGCGACAAAATAACCATATATAAATTTTTCCCGGTTTTTGAATGTCAGCCATTAATACAGATGAACACCGGATTCCCGGAGATAAGACAGCCGGCATTTCTGCCGGTTCATCTGTTTTAGCAGAACCGGCAAACCTCTGGATGGATCAGTTGTTCTCCGGCAGGCTGGTCTTTGTAATGGGAAAAGGCGGGGTCGGCAAGACAACTATCAGTATTGCCCTTGCGGGTGTTGCGGAGCGCATGCACAAAAAAGTACTTCTGGCGGAAATCGGAGATACGGATTCCATTGGAAGGCTGTATCAGGACCAGCCCCTGTCGGAAGTCCCCCGGAAATTAACGCAAAACATATGGGGTGCGCGGGTTGATCCTAAAGCTGAGTTGGAAGCTTATGTCCGTGCGCATGTTTCACCCGGATTTATTGCCGGTAAAATAATTCGCAGCAGGTTGTTTGATTATCTTTTTGAAGCAACTCCCGGCTTAAAGGAGGTCATGAGTCTCGGTCGCCTGTGGCGATGGGAGAAGCAGGCTGATAACCTCGCCGCGCCAACATATGATTTGATCATTATTGATGCGCCGGCAACCGGCCATGCAATGAGCCTGCTGCGCCTGCCTGAGTTATTGATCAACATGATCCGTGTAGGCCCGGTGGCAAACCAGATACGCGGCCTTCAGCGTCTTCTGAAAAATCATCAAAAAACCAGTCTTGTTCTTGTGTCTCTTCCTGAAGAACTTCCGGTCAATGAAGCTGTGGAATTTTATTCAATGGCTGAAGATACGCTTAATATCCCGATTGCTGCTACATTTATCAATTGTGTATATCCGGTTGTTTTCAGTCCTTCTGATTTGAAGCAAATTGAAATTTTTGAAAAAAAGGATCCTGATCTTTCTTTTTCCCCTGTAAGCGAGCTTATCGCATCTGCAAGGATTTTAAACCGCCGGCGAATTGATCAGCAAAAACATATTAAAGAAATTCATGCAAAAGCCACCGGCCACGTTCAGGCGATACCGTTTTGCTTTACAAATGATTTGACAATAGATCAAATTCAGGAATTAACGTCTTTGATTCTTCGTCATTAATTCGAATTTTTTAAAAAGCACTATGACCGGCATGTTAAATTGCATCAAGGATCCTGACGGTCCAAAAATTATCGTATGCTGCGGCAGCGGCGGTGTCGGGAAAACAACAATATCTGCCGCCATCGGTTTATATGGTGTGTTGGCCGGCAAAAAAACAATTGTTTTGACCATTGATCCGGCCAATCGATTAGCGGATTCACTCGGTTTGAAAAGATTTGCTGCGGATGCGCAGCGGGTCCCGGTTGAAAACCTCATCGCATTTAATGGCGAGCCCGCTTTTCAAGCAGATTTGTATGCCATGATGCTGGACGCCAAACACACGTTTGATCAACTGATTGCCCGGTACGCGCCTCCTGAATTTCAGAAAAATATTTACAAAAACAGGTATTACCAGCATTTGTCGAACAATATGGCCGGTTCCCATGAATATATGGCAATGGAAAAGCTTTATGAAATATTCAATCAGAATCATTATGACCTGATTGTTCTGGATACCCCCCCCAGCCGCCGGGCACTTGATTTTCTGGAAGCACCCCAGAAAATGTTGAATATTCTCGGTTACAATTTTTTCATGAGGATGTTTAAACCCTATCTAAAGGCCGGAAGGTGGGGAGTTCGCTTCCTGAACATCCTTGCAACACCGGTGTTAAGAGGTGTCAGCAAGATGCTTGGAAAACAGGTTTTAGATGATTTTGCCGGTTTTATGCAATTGTGGGATGATATCATGTTTGAAGGTTTCTCCCGACGCGCAGCTGAGGTCAAAACATTGCTTGCCGGCAGCAAAACTCTGTTTTTGGCTGTGGCAACCCCTCAGCGCTTACCAATGGATGAAGCGATATTTTTAAGAGAGAAATTGCGGCTCAATGAAATGCCGTTTGGGGGATTTATTATAAACCGGGTAAACGTTGCAAGTTCAAACACGGAACTGCAGGGACGCGATTCGGATAAGGTGTTTGCAAAAGCACGCATTGATCCGGAATTAAGGGAAAAGTTGATAGCTGCCCATAAAAATATGATGAAAATGGCGGGAAATGATGCCCAATCGGTTAATCGCCTGATTGCGAAAACAGGGGCAGGGGAGAATGTCTTGCAGATTCCATTCGCAGATAGCGAAATCGTGAGTCTGGATGATTTATATCGATTGGCCCGACTGTTTGAAAGCAACGCGGCGGAATGAAATTTTTTCAATGAAAAAAAGATGAGCCCAAAAAAAAGAATGCGAAGAAATAAATCTTCGCATTCTCATTTAATCATTTATTATGCGGCGTCTTTTTTATAATTTATCAGGCCGATGCTGTTTTGTCTTTTTTGTCTTTTTTGTCTGATTCCGGTTTCAGGTCAGCAAAGCTTTCGTACTTGTTCTGGTGAATTGTGCAGTACAGGGAATCTGTTGCCGCCCGGTTGTGGCACTGGGAGCCGGCACGGGTGATCGCTTTGCATCGGATAGCCTGGATTGTCCCGCCTGTGGTTTCTTCTTTTGTTATTTCAGCCGTATCCTGAAAACGATCATTAATAATCAGGGGATCCTTTTCAATCTGCCCGGCCCGGTACATCCCAAGCAGCATTCGGTATTCATTTTCAAAATTATCTAAAATTGCTTTCGGGTCATGAACGAGTCCGGTATCCGTGGCGATCCCTAAAGAAATTTTTCCATTATAGCTGATGATGCTGATACCAAGACCCAGTCCGCCGATTCGGGGAACCCAGAACATGATATTTTTAATTTCTTTTCCGGCAAAGTATAATGGTTGCCGGGGACCTGGCACGTTGCTGAATACACCTGTTGTTTTATTGGCAAACAGGGTGGCGGCTGTTTTGGCCAGTTTTGCGGATGAAACACCGAGGGCATTTAATAAGGCATAAGCAACAACAGCATCCGGGGCTCCTTTCAAATCATTGATCCGGCGCTGCACTTCCCTGATCCGGAGCACCGGATCGTCGATATGTACCGGCAGTCCGACAAGTATCAGGCTGAACTCGTTGCCCAGTTTGATTTCGGATTCCAGAGGACGGATGTTGATCGGCATCGCAACCCGAATGTCCAGATCTCCGACCAGGTTGTTGCTTTGCTGCAGGTATCGCCGCAATGCGCCGGTTACCATCGAAACAAGAATGTCATTAATGGTGGCGTTAAAATACTTGCCGATGGCCTTAATATCCGGAACCGGAATCGGGTCGCTGTAGGCAACGCTTTTCCGGATTCCAAGCTCGCCTTTAAAAACGGTTTTTTTGTCTGCCGGCAGAAGCAGGATTTTACTAATCACGGCAGTGGCATCAACAGCGTATTTGCCCACAAGTTTTGCGCGTTCTATAATGTGTGACGGCCTGGCAATGCTGGATTCAATTTCTTTTGAAATAAAATCGCTGACTTTGAAGGCACGTCTTTTTGCCCGGTTAATTTTTTTAAATGCTTTTTCAAAAGGCGGAAAGAAAGCAGAGTCTTCTTTTTCCCCTTTTAATTCACAGACATTGTCGGTCCAGATGGCATTCGGTTCTACGTCTGCCATGGAAAGCAGAACGCGGATTAATGAAATGCCGTCCCCGATACAGTGATGAATACGAATAAATAATACGGATCCGCCGTCTTCATAATTTTCAATGTAATGGGCCTGCCAGAGCGGTTTGGTAGGATCAAGCGGGGTTGCGGTTAAATCGCTGATGAGTTCCTGGAGTGCTTCTTTGTTTCCGGGAGACGGTAGCGCTATACGATGGAGGTGAGAACGAATATCAAACTTGGGGTCCAGTTCCCAGATGGCATTGCCTACGCCGCTCATGGGGCGAACTACCCGTTTTTTAAAACGATCGTAACATAACAAACGGTTTTTGAACGTTTCAATCAGGCGATCAAAGTCCAGTGGTTCGTCGAATTGCAGAAAACCTGTAATGACCATCAGGTTTGTTGGGTGATCCATGTGAAGCCAGAAATTGTCAATACTCGACATGATTTCAACCTGTTTTTTCATTAAACGCCTCCTTAGAAATTTTATCTGAATTTCCTTACTAAATAGCAGAGGATGATTGTGAATGCAATCTGAAATTTTGATTTCAAAGATCAAAAATCTTAAAAAAGCTTGACACTTATAACGCGCAGCGTCATATTTATTTATCTTCCGTTAACGGAAATAAGCATGATCTTATTGGCTTTTTTTGTTCCGGATTGCTTTTTAGAAATTAATTAATTATTACTATTCATTCATTTCAGTCTTTTTAAATAATTGATGAATGTTTTAAATGTATCTTCAGGAGTGTATATGCATTTGATAAAAAAATACGCCAATCGAAAACTTTATGATACGACCGATAAGCGTTACCTGACAATGGATCGACTCGCAGAACTCATAAAGTCCGGTGAAGAGGTCTCAATTATTGATAATGAAACCGGAGATGATCTTACGTCTTCAATCGTCTCTCAGCTGCTGGCAAGAGAAGATTCAGATACGGATAAGGCCGTTCCGTCGCGTGTGCTGATGCAGATGCTGCGTAAGGGCAGGGGGACGCTTTTCGGGTATGGTAAAAAGTATGTTTCCCTCTGGCAAAGTGCTTTAACCCTGTCGAAAGACGAGATCGAAAAGCTGGTTAACAGTCTGGTTAACGATAAGGAAATTTCAGAATCGGAGGGGAAAAATTTAAAAAAAGAGATTCTGGGTTTTGCAAATAACCTGAAATCCTGGATTATTGACAATATCGATCAGCGGGTTTCTGAAGGACTTAAAGTGATGAACCTTTCATCCAAAGACCAGGTGAATGAGCTGACTCAACGAGTCGATGCACTTGCCAAAAAAGTTAAGGAACTTGAGAAGAGGTAATATTAACCAATGGTCTGTAATCATTTACTGGGTGCTGCAGGTGCGTGGCGCCGAGATCGCAGACGGACTTTTGTACTTCAAGTACTCGGCAGCAAAGCAGATGCCGCACTCTGGAAATGATTACTTATGTCCATTGACCGTCATGGTTGATCAGGTTGATAACACGGGCTTTAGGCGGGATGATCTCCGGTGACGGAAAGAAGAAGGAGATTGCTGACCAGACGCCTAAAAATGCGACAATTCCGCCGGCCATCATAATGATCAGGCCTCCGGCACAGCCTGTAATTGCACCAATACCGATTAATACCACCAGTCCGCCGATGATAAAGGCGATAATACTTCCGGTAAAAAGCATTAATTGAAACATATTTATCCTTGTTTTTACCCTTTAATTTCCATCTGAAATATATTAATTATCATAGATCACCTGGTATCCCAGCTGGAATGGTTTAAAGTTAAAAAAATTAAAGGTTTCGGGTTTTCTTTCCGGTAACTTTATTTCTCATTCTATTATAGATTTAATAGTTAAATTTTTAAATAGCATGGAATCATTATTACATCAAACTAAAATAATACAGGAGTGTTGAATGGGATTATTCAGTTTTTTAACCGGTAAAGCACCGGAAGAAATAGAACTGGTTGGCGATAAATTTTTTAAAGCCAAGGAATTCGGGGCAGCAAAAATGGAATATGAAAAAGCTGTCAACAAAGCGGAAAACAAGTTTCCGGAAAAAGAGAATTTCATACAACGCCTTTACGAAAAAATTAAAGATTCAAAAGAAGCCCTTGCACTGTTCCATCAGCAGAACAGCGAGCACCTGATTGAATCTCAAAATTATACCGAAGCAGAAGATCTGCTGGAACTGGCTTTGGAATTAACGGAAAATGATCAACTTAAAGAAAAGATAAAAATCTCTTTAAAAAAACTGCATCAGGAGTTTGCATCAGATGATTCCCAGGATTCAAAAATGTTTATGTCAGGGTCCGAGCCATTTCCGACGGCTGAAGAAGCAGACGGTGATGAAGAATACTTTTCAATTTTGTGCAATGTTCTGCCCGAAGATGTCAGAAAAGAATATAAAAGCTATGATCAGTCATTCAAGCAGGGCTTTATTGCATTAAATAATGGTGACTTCCAATTGGCCGTGGACAAATTCACGGAATCAATGAATGCGTCTGACGTTGAGCACCCGTTGATTCCGCTGGAACTTTCCGCAGCTCTGGTGAACCTGGGGCAATTTGACCGGGCCTGTTCTCTGCTTGAGGATTTTATTGAAGTAAATGAGCCAAATGACCAGAATGTCCGTGCCTACCAGATGCTATGCGACATGTACTGGGTTATGGGAAATCATGATGAAGCCATTATACTCATTGATCAATGTCCGTCTCCTGTAAGGGAAACCTTCCCCATTCAGATGCTTTTGGGGGAAACCTATTACCAGATGGAACGATATGCTGAGGCAGAATCTCTGTTTGTTGCTTGTGAAAAAAAATTCGGGCAAAATGAGATTGTTACCCGTTCACTTGCAAAGACGTATGAGGCATTAGGCGATCTGGAAAAGGCCCGTGATATTTACCAGCAAATTCTAAACGGCTGCACCAAGTGCGGTGTCCGGTCTGATCCGTTTATTTTGCGAAGATATGCAGAGCTTTGTTTTGCATGCGGTGAAAGAACGACTCAGCTGCTTGAACTTTATTTGTCCATCCTGCAGGAAGATCCGGACAATAAAGACGATTATTATCAAAGAATTTATGAGCTGTACACGGCTTTGGGGAACACGGCAGAAGCTGCAAGATATCAGTCGTCTTCTTTTTCATAATGAATCATCTTCCTCAATCAGAATTCGTATCTCACCTGATCCGCATCAATCTACTGAATGCGAGTGATTTTGACCGGTTTATTTTTTTCCACGGAATGATGTTTGGTTCGGAAAAAAAATGGTGGGGGAAAAAAGGGCTTCGCGGTTCTTCGCACGAAGGCCTGGATTTGTGTTTTTTTGCAAATATCCGCAATGAATACTTCCGGCTGGATGAAACCGTTAACGTCCCCATGCTCTATGATGGCCGGGTGGAACACATAACCGACGATTTTCTCGGGCAAACCGTCATTACCCGCCACTTTATTGACGATCCGCACCAACCGGCTCTGCTGTCTCTGTGCGGGCATCTGAATCCGGACAGAGATCTTAAAATCGGTGATAAAATAAAAGCCGGTGAAATATTTGCCAAAATAGCGGGGTTTGAAAACAGGAAAAAAATTCTTTTGCCCCATCTGCACATATCCCTGGCAAAACCGGATTTGCTGCCTCCGGCCAATCGTCTGGAATGGGAGTTTCTAAATACCGTGGAACGGGATGTATTTATTGATCCGTTAGATGCGATTGCTCCCAAATATACGATTATTGAATATGATCATGATGCAGATGTATCCAAGGTTTTTACCCGCTGCAGCCAGGTAAAAGCCGCTGTATAAACAAGATAAAAAAGGAATAACATGGAAAAACTGATTATAGAGGATTTTGGGATTTTAGCGGGAAACTGGCCGCTGGCGCCGGAGAAGCCCACGCTGATATTTATTCACGGCGCAGCATTATCCAAGGGCTTCTGGGCCGCCCAGGCAGAAGACTTGTCTGATATTGCAAATACCATTGCCATTGATCTCCCCGGCCACATGGATTCAACCGGACCTGCCTGTGATCGGATTTCCGATTGCGCGGCTGCCGTGGCGCATTTGATTGAAAAAATACAGGTACCGAAACCGATTATCTGCGGGTTAAGCATGGGCGGGGCAGTGGCCCAGGAATTGTTAATCACAAAACCGGAATTGTTTACAGCGGCCATTCTGATGCATACCGGCGCCCGTTTAAAAGTGTTTCCGTTTATTTTTGAAAGTATTGAAAAAGATTATTCCCAGTACCTTGATTTAGCGGTTGATTTTTCGGTCTCAAAAAAAAGTGACAAAGCACAATTAAAGGAAATAATGAAAGCTGTTGCCGTAACAAAGGCAGATGTTGCGTTAAAGGATTTTACCGCCTGTGATCAATTTGATGTGATGGCTCAGGTGGGCGAGGTCAAGGCAAAAGTGCTGGTAGTGGTTGGTGCTGATGATAATATCACGCCGCCCAAGTATGGCAAGTATTTGCATCAGCACATTTCCGGATCAGAACTTGCCGTTATTACCGATGCCGGTCATCTTTCTCCCATTGAAAAACCGGAAGAAGTGAATCGGGTTCTCAGAAATTTTATAAAAAAGATAACACCATGAAACCAAGATTACGCATAGCCACCGCCCAAACCCCGGACGGCGGCGAGATGGAACTTTTTCAGCATGACCGCAATTTTTCGATTAATATCAACGGTCAGGAACTGATGAACAGTCTTCACCATGAGTCGGAACTGGAGCTGGCGCGGCTGGGCTGTGCGCATCTGGCCGGCTGCAA
Source organism: Desulfococcaceae bacterium (assembly GCA_030145385.1). GTDB lineage: Bacteria > Desulfobacterota > Desulfobacteria > Desulfobacterales > Desulfosalsimonadaceae > SURF-3. The sequence continues at coordinate 18,193 of JAQYVU010000030.1, read as the reverse complement.
GTCGCCCGGTATACTTATCGGCGGATTGGGCATGGGCTTCACCCTTCGCCAGGCGCTTGACATGCTCAGCCCTCAAGCTCAAGTGATGGTGGGTGAACTGTTAGAGCCTGTAGTCGAATGGAATCGTGAATTTCTGGGTCAGCTCAACGATCAACCCCTGGCAGATGATCGGGTGGATGTTCAGGCAGGCGATATCGTCGGGCTTATTTCACGTTCCAAAAATAAATTTGATGCGATCCTGCTGGATATTGACAATGGCCCTGCCGCGATGACTGATTCAGGCAACCGTCGTCTGTATGGTCAGGAAGGCATTGAAGCCTGTAAGCAGGCTTTACGCAAGCAGGGCGTTCTGGCGGTGTGGTCGGCAGAACCGAATAAGAAGTTTGAAAAGCGCCTGATGACCTGCGGTTTTTATGTCACCCGTTTCCGGGTTCCTGCGTACCTTGGGAGTAAAACCCAATCCCGTTTTATATTTGTCGCTTCAGAAGACAAGAAAATTTTGCCTAAAGGGGGAGGGGAGCTGCGTGTGCAATCCAGGTCTAAGAAAGGGGCAAAGGGCGGGCGTACAAAGTTTCGGAAGCGGCGGTAGGTCAAGGGACTGGTGGATTTTTTTTCAATTATCTGCTAACTATTGCTTGAACGAAAACCTGAAAATTTTTTCAAGTTCAAGGCGGGCGAGAATTTTAACAGGAGGAATACATTTAGTATTTTGAGGATTAAAATTTGAGCCCAACGAAGAAATTGGAAAAATTAGTGGTTTTTGGTCGGCCACTAACTAAGCGAAATGATTTCACCCGCAACACTACCTTCAAGCACCTTTGGCAGGTACAGGAAAACGGGATTGACCTTTTTTAATCTGTTTTTTAGTTTTCGTTTCATGCACAACTTCATCAAAAACGCCTCCCAGATAATCGGCACCTGACATAAGGGATCGGATTATCGGGGGCTGTTTCAGGTTTTAATCGAGGCTGGACTCAGGATTGCGCCTCGTTTCCGAATTCAGCCATGCTTCCCATTCGGCTTTGTTTGACCAGACAGAGATTGCAATAAGATTTTGAAAAGTCGGAAACAGTCAATCGGATCACACTTGATTTGAAAAATGGGCAATGTGTTGGATTAACTCTTCAGGCCCGCCAACAACAAATCAGTAATATGATCTGCTACAACCTGTGAATCATTGTGTTCCGGTTTTGCTCCTGGGAAAAATTGTCTGACCGGAGCGGTTTGATAATGATAAACAATCAGGCCGAAAATGGAGAAGGCCAGGAGATGGGAGTCTTTTTCCGGGGATAGTTCTTTTGCCATGGTGATAACAGCGGCAAAAAAGTTTTTAAAAACATGGTCTGCAATTAAACGCAGCCTGGTTTCGTCACCATCCCCATCTAAAATTTCGCGATGAATAAGCATGCTGAAGTCCGGCTCTTCCTCAATAAAATCGCAGATCCGTTTCACAAAGCGATGCAGTTTTTCTTCCACGGGAAGCTGCATGGACAGAATTTCAGACAACACAAATTCCCGGTTGGAAAAGGCCTGCTGGACAGCGGCAACATACAATGTCTGCTTGTCCGGAAAGTGATGGTACAGGGAGGCTGCATTCATTCCTATTGCTGTGGCAATCTGACGCATGGTGACCCCTGAAAAACCAGCCCTGGCAAAAAGTGGGATGGCTTTTTCAAGGATGTCGGTTTTTGTTTTCGGATGAATCGGCCGCATATTAAATTTTTCCTGTAGCCCTTTTGAGTCTCATAATTGCGATGCCAAAATCATAATACGCATTTTCATAATTGACCCGGCTGTTGATTCTCAAAGATTCGGCGTTGAGTACGTCGGTGTTGGTGCCCACACCTTCCTGATAACGATTTCTTGAAACTTTCAGGTTTTCTTCTGCTTGTTTTAAAGCGTCTTTTGCCACTTTGATGCGCTCTTTGCTTTCCTGCATCTTAAGCCATGCCGTACGAACATGCAACCGGATCATGGATTCATAATCCATTCGCTGCTCTTTAACCGACCCGGCCCGTTTTAATGTGGCGCTGCTTTTATGCCGGGCAATGTTGCCGTCAAAAATATCCCAGGACAGGCTGATATTTGCATTCCATAAATCTTCATGGACCTGGTGGCTGTTTTCCGTGTATTCGGTTCCGCCGCTTAAAAAAAGTTGAGGACCGGTGGCTGCTTTTTGAGCGGCCGCACTTTTTTCAAGCGCTTCGATCTGTTTTGTCAAAACAGCCAGTTCCGTTCGGTTTTCAATTGCTTTTTTTGTCAGCTCTTCAACCGGATCTAAGGGCGCTTCAAATTCAAGGGGTTCGATTTCAACCGGCACGTCAAGGGAACGGACCAGTATCCGGTTGTATGCGGCTTTTGCGGTATCCAGCTGATTGCGGACATTTAATTGTTTTTGTCTGGCATCAGCCAAAGAAACCTTTGCCGCTAAAAGGTCGTTCACTGCCACCATTCCCTGATCATAGAGGTTTTGTACATCATCGGCAATGGCAGTCAGGCTTTTGACATGACTTTGGGCCACTTCCACCTGCTTTTGAGACAGCAGGACCCATATATAATTTTCCGCTACCTGCAGCTTGATATCCTGGGTTCGGGCGGCTTGCTTAAAACCAACAGCTTCCAGGTTGGATTCAGCCGCTTCAATACCGTTGGTGATCCTGAAATGGGTATAGACCGGAACGGATACTCTGGCATGATACGTTAAAAATTCATCATCAGCGGTGGTTATCGGTGTACCGTTAAAATATGCGGCTGGTTCTTCATTTAAAAAGGTATAGCCGGAATACAGGTTCAGTTTCGGCATACGGGCTGACTTTGCAGCACTGACTTCAAATCGGGCAGCCTCGATTTCCTCATCCGCCGCTTTTAATGAATGATCATTTGCTATGGATACGGCCCAGGCATCTTCTAAGGTTTCTGCAGGAGCTGCAGTAATTATTATAAGGTTGCTCAGTATAAACACCAAACATAGAAAATATCGCTTTAATATCTGCATATTAATTGTCCTCATTTTTATTTTTATTGCGCTTTCCTCTTAAGGTAAGCCGCAGACGGATTCGTTCAAAACCGTTTTCAACCAGAGAGTAAATGGCGGGTACCACAACCAGTGTCAGCAAAGTTGAACTCAGCATCCCGCCGATAACGGCAACAGCCAGCGGTGCATTGGTGTCAGCCCCGGCGCCATAACCAAGGGATGCCGGGAGCATGGCGATGATGACGGTGAATGATGTCATCAATACCGGGCGTAAGCGGTTCGGGCAGGCTTCTGCCAAAGCCCGGTCAATTCCTTTGCCTTTGCTTCTCAGCTGATTGGTCATATCCACCAGCAAAATGGAGTTTTTGGCCACCAGTCCCATGAGCAGAACCAGGCCCACCATGGAGAAAATGTTTAACGAGTGACCGAAAATCCACAATCCGAATACACCGCCGATAATAGCCAACGGCTGGGCAACCATGATCACCAGCGGCTGAATAAATGAATTAAACTGGCTGGCGAGAACCATATACACCAGCAAAATAGCCATAATAAAAGTAAAGCTGATGTATTTGACGGTTTTGGCAAATTCCGCAGCACGTCCCGTCATTTTTAATGCATAACCGATAGGCAGGATATCTTCAGACAATTTGTACACTTTTTTCATGGCATCGCCTAAAGCGGCGTTGGGTGTGGAATAAAAATCCGCAGAATATTGCAGGTCATATCTTGAAATGATTGCCGGACCAAGAATTTTCTCTACGCTGGCCACCGTATCCAAACGCACCATTTCACCTGTTTTAGAGCGTAAATAGATCATGCGGAAATCCTGTGCTTGAACGATATTTCCTTCTTCAGCCTTCAGGCGAATATCATAGCGTTCGCCATCGCCGGGTTCATCATTATACTTTGCGATATCCAAACCGCCGACCAGCGCATTGACGGCATAGGCAATATCCAGACCTGAAATTCCCAGATCCGCTGCCCGGGTGCGGTCGATCTTGAGTTTTAGCTGGGGCAGGTCAAGCTTTAAGTCAAGATCCACCTGGCCGATATCCGGATCAACAAGCAGGCGCTTGTTAAGAATACCGGCATATTCAGCCACCTTGCCAAGTTCCGGGCCGGTCAGTTTGAACTGTAGCTTTTCACCACGCACTCCGCCGATGGCGGAAATCGGGGTGGGGAATGCCTGTATACCGGGTATCTCAGCGATTTCTTTTCTAAGAATCGGCATTAAATCATATTGTTTTAGTTTTCTGGTTTTCAAAGGCGTCAGACGGACGGTAATGTCGCCGGCAGAAACCTGGCCGGTGGCGTCCGTACCAATGGCTGACAGGTATCCTTCTATTTCATCGTGTTTTTTTAGGATTTTTTCTATTTCAGCCAGCCGGTTATTGGTATAGTCAAGGCTGGAACCCAGCGGTGTTTTAAAGGTAATCTTAAATTGTCCTTTGTCTTCTTCCGGCATAAACTCTTTTCCAAGCTGGGCGAACAGTGGCAGGGCGAAATAAACAATGACAATGGTGATTATCACAACGCACCACCGGAAATTCAAAGAAAATGACAAGGCTTTGGAATAGAGCCATTCAAGGGATCGGAGCGCTGATTCCCATAGCTGGTAAAATTTTCCATGCTGTTTTTTAACCACCAGGTACCGGGAGCACAACATGGGAGTCAGTGTGATGGAAACAAACAGGGAGACCAGAACACCAATGGTGACGACCACGGAAAAAGCGGTAAAAAACCTGCCGATAATACCTTTCATATAAATAACCGGTGCAAAAATACATGCCAGTGCAAAGGTTGCTGCTAAAACGGCAAACACGACCTGGTTGGTTCCGTTTAAGGCGGCTGCTTTCGGATCGATTTCACCGAGTTCTCTTTGTTTGAAGATATTTTCAAGAACAACAATGGCATCATCCACCACGATTCCGATCAAAAGCAGCAGCCCGAGCATGGTCATTTTATTAAATGTAAAACCGGCAAAATACATGACCATGATGGCACCCAAAAGGGAAACCGGAATAGCCACCGAAATAATCAAGGTGGAACGCAGGCTTTTTAGAAACGCAAAAACAACCAGAGCCGCAAACAAGGTACCGAATAATAAATGCTCTTTTAATGCTTCAACCGCTTCCTGAATGTAGTCCGTATCATTGGCAGCGATTTTAATTTCAAGCCCGGGCGGAAGCTGCGGAATGATATCTTTTTCAAGCTTTTCATTCACTGCTTCCACAATCGCCACTGAATTAGCACCGGTAACTTTAACAATACCGAGGCTGACGCAAGGAGTGCCATTAAACCGTGAAATCTGACGATAATCAGCCAAACCGTCTTCTACTTCCGCCATTTGTTTCAAGCGCACCGGTGCATTGTTACGGTAGGCAACAATCAGCGATTCAAGCTCTTCGACCTTGTGGAATTCAATATCCAGTTTTAAAAGGTCTTCCTGATTGCCACCCACAAGAAACCCACCTGGCATCTGGATATGCTCCCGTTTAAATGCCTGGATAATTTCCGGGATGGTAATGGAGAGTGCTGCCATGCGGTCCGGCTTCAGGTTGATTCGGATGGTGCGTTCCCTTTCACCGGCTATCCGGACTTCACCCACACCGTCGATGCTTTCCAGCCGTTTTTTAAGGATATTTTTAGTATACAGGTTAAGCTGTTGCAGGGTCCTGTCTCCCTGGAGCGTGAGCCACATAATCGGCGCAGTCCCGAACTCCAGTTTTGCAATAATCGGCGGGTCTGCATCATTCGGAAGGTCACGCAATACCTCGTTGACTTTGGTCTGAACTTCATTAAACGCTACGTCGATGTCTTTATCCAGCTGAAACATGACCATGACTACGGAAACACTGGGTGCTGATTTTGACTGGATATGTTCAATCCCCGGTGTGGAGTTTACAGCGGTTTCAATGATATTGGTTACAGTCGCGTCAATAATATCCGGGTCCGCGCCAACCAGCGTTGTTGTAATGGTTATGTAGGGGAAATCCATTTTCGGATATTCGTCGATGCCGATTCGGTTGTAACTGACAATCCCAAATAACACGATGACCGCGCTGAGCATGAAAGCAAAAACATGACGATTGATGGATATTTCCGGGATATTCATTTGTTTTTCTCCTGTACGCTTACCACGGCATTATTGGTCAGGTATCCCGCACCAAAGACGGCAATTACATCTTCGGTGCTGACACCGTCAATAATTTCGATAAAATCGCCGATCCTGATACCGGTGGTGACCACCTGTTCTTTTGCAGTGTTTTGATCAATGACATAAACCACCTCACCGGCCGGACGGCGAATAACGCTTTTATCCGGAACCATAATGGCATCTGTTTTCGTGCCGATAACCACCGTGCCGTTGACAGAGGCACCCGGCCGCCATGTGCCGGGGTTATCTATATCTGCAATGACTTCTATGGCCCGGTTGCCGGTATTTACAGACGGCCGGATCTTGGTAATGGTCGTTTCAATGGAAACATCCGGTGTGATCGGCGTATCAAGCAGGACTTTCTGGCCTTTTTCGAGTTTTGATGAAACCGATTCCGGAAACGGTAAAACAATACGGAGTTTTTCATCACTGGTAATTTTAAACAGGGGTTTACCCATGTTTACAAAGTCACCGGTGGTGACGAATCGTTTCTCGATCCACCCGGATACCGGGGCATTGCATTTTGTTTTTCCCTTACGGCGTTTTGAGTCGGCAAGGCCTGCTTTTGCAGCATCCAGCTGGTCTTTTAGTGAGGCAAGTTGAACATCCGCCGCATCCATCCGGTCCTGAGGGATTGATTTTTTAGCCAGCAGGTTTTGGTATCTTTTAACGGTTTTTTCCTGGTTCGCAATCAGGGATTTAAGCCGCTGAACTTCAGCTTTACGGGCATCTTCCGCTATTATATATGCCTGATTGTCAATTTGCGCCAGTTCATCTCCGGCCACAACATAGTGGCCTGTTTCCGCAGAAATATCGATGATTAATCCGGTTTCTTCCGCTGAAACCAGCGGTGCGAATCTGGCTTCAATGCGTCCTACGGATTCTTCGGTAATTGAAATGGTCTGAGATTTAACAGGACTGGTAGTGATGGGTGTTGCTGTTGCTTTCTTTTGCTCGGTTCCATGAACCGTCATGGCCATCATGAAAAAAAGGCCGGAAATTATTGCCGACATAAAAACAAATTTTTTCTTTAACATACGCCGCCCCTTGAAATATTTATGATTAAATTAATCAACCAAACGTTTGTTAGGTAAAATGTCAAAAAAAAATTATCCTGTCAAATTGTTTAAATAAATATTTTTGATCTTAAAAACGACTTAATGCGCTTCATCTTTGACATTGTTTCTATGTACTTGTTTCAAAAAGCAAATGAATCTACTTGAAAATCAATCCAACGTCTGCTATCTCACATGGGATAATTTACAATAAAATGCTATATGAATAATTTGCTGAATATGTGACTTAAAGAGCCATAATTTAGCCATAACTATAAGAATCAGGGCATAAAATAATGATCAGAGTCGGAATTGTCGGAGCAACAGGGTATGCCGGTGCTGAACTTGTTCGTTTAATTGCAGGCCATCCGGATGTCAGCCTGACAGTATTGACCTCACGCCAGTATGCCGGTGAACCATTTGAAAAAATTTACCCGGCAATGAAAGGGGTAATTGGGTTGGACTGTGAGTTATATGACAAGGATAGTATCTGCAGTAAAGCAGACGTCATATTTCTCGCGCTGCCGCATAAACTGCCCATGGCGTTTGTTCCGGACCTGCTTAAAAACGGCAAAAAGGTTATTGATCTTTCCGCGGACTTCAGGTTTTCAGATCCGGCAAAATATGAAGCAGCCTATCAGCCGCACACATCAAAAGATCTTTTGTCACAATCAGTATACGGCCTTTCAGAAGTGTTTACGGATCAGATCAAAAATGCCGATCTGGTCGGCAATCCGGGATGTTACCCCACCAGTGTGATTCTGCCGCTGTATCCGCTTTTAAAATCAGACTTAATTGACGTCACCACCCTTATCGCGGATTCAAAATCAGGTGCCAGCGGGGCAGGGCGCTCGCTTTCTTTGACAACCCATATTTGTGAAATCACTGAATCCTTTAAAGCCTATAAAGTAACGGGCCACCGGCACAAGCCGGAAATGGATGAAGTCCTGGCCGCTGTTGCCGGAAAACCGGTGGATATTACCTTTATCCCGCACCTGCTGCCCATGTCGCGGGGAATGGAATCAACCATTTATGCCAATCTGAAAAAACGTGTCACGCCCGATGAAATTCAGAATTGTCTGGCTGAATTTTATTCAGACTGCCCGTTTATTCGACTCTATGATCACGGAATTGCCACAGATACCGCAAATGTCCGGGGAACCAATTTCTGCGATATCGGGTTTGTTCTGGAAAAGGGCAAAGACCGTATTGTCATGATGTCTGTCATTGATAATCTGGTCAAGGGCGCAGCCGGACAAGCGGTGCAAAATATGAATATCATGTTGGGACTTGATGAATCAGCCGGGCTGAACGCGGTTCCGTATCCTTTATAAATTAACTATAAATTTTAAAACCTGATGGAACTATGAAAACAAATCAGATATCCGTTTTTATCGAAAACAGATCCGGGCGTCTGGCTAAAATAACCACTGCCCTCGGAAACGCAGGCGTTAATATCCGGGCCATGTCTCTGGCAGACACTTCGGATTTCGGGATTTTGCGTCTGATTGTCAACAATACACAAAAAGCAAAAGAAACGCTTCTGGATCACGGGTTTACTGTCCGGGTTTCAAAAGTCATCGCTGTAGCGATACCCGATACCCCCGGTGCACTCGGCAATCTGCTGTCGATCATGGAGTATGCCGGGTTAAACGTAGAATATATGTATGCATTTGTTGAAAAAAACATGGACCAGGCGATTATAATTTTTCGGTTTGATGACACGGATAAAGCCATTGAAACACTCTTGGAAAATGATATTAACGTGATAGAAGAAAAAAGTTTACTGACAATGTAATCATTATTTTATCTTGAACTGAAAAGAATGGAGGAGCTGATTTTGAAACGAATTTTACTTTTAGCTTGCTTGTGTGGTGTGATGTTATTTTCCGCATCAACGATTTACGCGAACCCGGAAGCCTACCATGTGGGCTGTGCGCTTGCAGTTACCGGAAAGGCATCATGGCTGGGCGAACCCGAGCGGAACACCGTTGAGATGATTGCCAAGGAAATCAATGATGCCGGCGGTATTAACGGTCATCCCCTTGTTTTGCATATTGAAGATACCCAGGGTGACAATACCCGTGCGGTTAATGCAATTAAAAAGCTGATCAAAAAAAACAAAGTCTGTGCCATCATCGGGCCTTCCAGAAGCGGCACATCAATGGCTGCCATTCCGGTCGTCACTCAGGCTAAGATACCAATGCTTTCCTGCGCATCTGCCGCAGTTATTACAACGCCGGCGGAAGAACGAAAATGGGTATTTAAAGTCGGCCCGGATGACAGTGACGCGGCGCGAAATATTTTTGAACATATGAATGCCACCGGCATCAAGCAGGTTGGTATTATCTCCGGTACCACCGGATTCGGTGCGGCCGGTCGGGAACAGCTCAAACAATTTGCCGGAGAATATGGCATTGAAATTATTGCTGACGAAACATACAGCCCGACAGATACCGACATGACTGCCCAGTTAATCCGTATCAGAAAATCCGGTGCTCAGGCTGTTATCAACTGGTCGATTGTTCCGGCACAGTCAATTGTTTCCAAAAACATGCAGCAGCTGAAGATGACCACTCCGCTCTATCAGAGCCACGGGTTTGCAAATATTAAATATGCCGAGGCTGCCGGTGATTCAGCAGAAGGTTGTATTTTTCCGGCCGGCAGGATTATGGCAGTGGATACGTTGGCCGATGATCAACCCCAGAAACCGGTCCTTGCCGCTTATAAAAAGGCATATGAGTCAAAGTATAACGAACATGTCAGCACATTCGGCGGTCATGCCTATGATGCCCTTTGGATGGTCGTAAACGCGCTTAAGAAAGTGGGCGATGATCCGGCAAAACTCCGTGATGAACTTGAAAAAACTACCTTTGTCGGCGTCGGCGGTGTTTTCGAATACTCTGAAAAAGACCATTGCGGCCTGGACAAAGATGATTTTGCGGTATTAACGGTTAAAGAAGGTAAGTTTGTTGTATTAAAAGACTGATGGTTTAAAAAATTATTTGTACAACCAAAGTGATTTGTCGGCTGTCCGTATCAACACGGGCAGCCGATTTTTAGCACATACGGGAAATAGAACTTTCTGGTAGTTTTTATTAAATGGTACCGGCAAAATTAAAAATTTGTCCCATGCGGGCTTATGCATATAAGGGAATGTTGGTAAAGAGCACTATTTAAACAATAGACGCACAGGAGGATTTTTACCGTGAAAAAAAGAATTTTAATTTTGTCGATGGTCGTTACATTTTTATTGGCTTTTTCAACACCGTATCTATACGCTGAATCCGATGAATATCATGTGGGATGTGTTTTTGCCGTGACCGGAAAAGCGTCATGGCTGGGAGAACCTGAAAGAAACACAGCAGAAATGATTGCAAAGGAAATAAATGCTGCCGGCGGAATCAATGGTCACAAGCTTGTTCTCCATATCGAAGATACACAGGGAGATAATACCAGAACGGTAAACGCGGTAAAAAAACTGATTAAAAAAGATAAAGTGTGTGCAATTATCGGTCCCTCAAGAAGTGGAACGAGTATGGCAGTCCTCCCGGTTATAGCGGAAGCAAATGTTCCTCTGGTATCCTGCGCGGGTGCGGCGGTTATTGTTACACCGGTCCAAGAGCGGAAATGGGTATTTAAAGTCCCGCAAAGAGACAGTGACTGTGTGAAGCGGATTTATGATCACATGGCATCCAAAGGGATCACAAAAATTGGCATCATTACCGGGACAACCGGTTTCGGAGCTGCCGGTCGTGCTCAGTTAAAAGATATTGCCGTAGAATATAAATTTGAAATTGTCGCTGACGAAACATACAGTCCGGCGGATACGGACATGACCGCACAGTTGCTTAAAATTAAAAATGCCGGCGCCCAGGCACTGGTGAACTGGTCAATTGTTCCGGCTCAGTCAATTGTTCCCCAGAATATGCAGCAGCTCAAATTGACAATTCCCCTGTATCAGAGCCATGGATTCGGGAATGTCAAATATGCGGCTGCTGCCGGTGAAGCGGGCAACGGGATTATTTTCCCCGGTGGAAGGCTCCTTGCGGCAGATACGGTTGCGGATGATAATCCCCAGAAAAAGGTGCTGGACAATTATAAGGAAGCATATGAAAAAACATACAACGATACGGTCAGCACTTTCGGCGGCCACGCTTATGATGCCTTGTGGATTGTGGTAAATGCATTAAAGAAAGTCGGTGATGACCCGGCAGAACTTCGTGATGAAATAGAAAATGCCGAGTTTGTCGGAACTGCCGGTATATTTAAAATGTCACCGGAAGATCACTGCGGGCTGGGCAAAGATGCATTTGAGATGTTAACCGTAAAAGACGGTGCGTTTGTTGTTCTGAAGGATTAATATTTTTCTGAATAATATCATCAAAATTAAAATGCTTATCCGCTGTTGATGATGCATAAAATCATAAACAGCGGATAAGTTTTATGTAAAAATACAATTAATTAATTTATTTATAAAACGATAAACAACCAGATAGGCGTGCTTTATGAATCATACGGATGGCACCTTAATTGACGTGCTTCAGTTTCTTTTCATGGGAATCCAGCGTGGCAGCATTTACGCCATGGTCGCAATGGGGTTTAACATGATTTATAATGCCACCGGGATTATCAATTTCGCCCAGGGTGAATTTGTGGTATTGGGCGGATTGATGATGGTGTCATTGACAATGGCATTTAACCTGTCAATTGTTTTTGCGTTTATCCTGACAGTTCTATTCGTCATGGTTGCCGGTATTTTAATGGAGCGCCTGACCATTAATCCCGTGAAAGAGCCGACTGTTTTACGATTGATTATCATCACCATTGCCGTTTCAATCATTATCAAAGGGGCGGCCATGTGTTTCTGGGGAAAAGGTTCCCATTACATGCGCCATTTTTCGAGTTCGGAGTCGCTTGATTTTTACGGAGCCACCATTTTGCCGCAGACATTGTGGATTTTCGCGATTCTGTTTTTTCTTGTTGTTGCATATGTAATCTTTTTTAATTACACCATGACAGGGAAATGCATGCGCGCCTGTGCCATCAATCGGGATGCCGCCCGCCTGGCCGGGATCAATGACCGGAAAATGGTCATGTTGTCATTTGCTTTATCCGCAGGCATTGGTGCCATTGCCGGTATTATCATCACACCGATCATTCAGATGGATTATACCAGAGGAGCCATGCTGGGTTTGAAAGGATTCGGCGCAGCAGTCCTGGGAGGACTTGGCAACAGTATGGGGGCAGTGTTTGCCGGTATACTGTTAGGCATTTTAGAAGCGCTGGGTGCGGGTTACATATCATCTCACTATATGGATGCCATTGCGCTTGTGATTCTGCTGCTTGTCCTGTTTATTCGCCCCAGCGGTATTTTTGGAAGTTCAGAAGCCATGAGGTTAAAAGAGTTTTAGTGCCTCTTTAAGGATAAAATGGCGTAAGATTGCGCCGTAATTTGTTGTGCCTGCAAGGCGCGACTGGAGGAACATAGTGGGCTACGCGACTCAAGTCGTAACGATGCAGGCGCGAAAAAGGACAAGCAGTATGCGTCAGTTTAGAGTTGACGAGGCGCTGCTATGAAGGGAAAAAACAGCGCCGGATTTTTAGTTCTGATCATTTCGATTATATTGATACCGTTTCTGGTTACCAATGATTATTATCTTGGCGTATTGATATTTACGGCTTTCAACTGTCTGGCATCTATCGGTCTGTGTCTTCTGATGGGATATGCCGGACAGATTTCCATCGGGCATGGCGCGTTTGTGGCCATCGGCGCATATACTTCAGGGATTTTAACCGCAAAATTTGCCTGGTCTCCCTGGATTGCCATGCTTTGCGGTGTTTTGCTTGTCATTGTCATTGCGTTTTGTCTCGGAATTCCTGCCTTACGATTAAAGGGGCATTATCTTGCCATGGCGACACTGGGTTTTGCATCCATTGTCCATATTGTCGCGGTGGCAGCAGTCGATCTGACCGGGGGGCCTTCGGGACTCGTCAATATTCCAAGGCTTGATTTTTTCGGGTATGTTTTAAATTCAGATAAACAGTATTTTTATTTTTCCTGGAGTGTGGTCGCGCTGGGTGTCTATATCGCGTTTAACCTGATTAATTCAAGAGTGGGGCGGGGTTTGCAGGCCATTCACGGAAGTGAGGATGCGGCTGCTTCCTTAGGAATTAACATCACATCTTATAAAGTCCAGGTATTTATTTTAAGCGCTGTGTTCGCCTCGGTAAGCGGCAGTTTGTATGCGTACTACATGAATTATATTGATCCGGGACCATTTGACGTTTCGTACTCCGTGCTTCTTGTCACCATGGTGGCGGTCGGTGGGTTGCATAATATCTGGGGCGCATTGATCGGTGCCATTTTTCTTTCACTGCTGCCCGAATTTTTATCATTTTTATCTGATTATCTACAGTTGCTGGGCATTGAATATCAGCCGGATTATGATACCCTGGTTTATGGCGGTATTCTTTTGACTATTATGCTCTTCCTGCCGGAAGGGATATTTGTTAGCCTTGTCAATGCCATTGGGTTTGTCAAGGCGTCTATGAAAAAGCTTGCAGGTAAGAAGTTTTCAGGGGGATCAGCCGGCCGTGAGCAATAGTATTCTTGAACTGGAAATGTTACGGAAAAATTTTGGCGGTGTTGTCGCTGTTTCCGATTTGTCCTTGCACATCGAACAAGGTTCCATCACATCTCTGATCGGGCCCAACGGTGCCGGCAAAACCACGATTTTTAACCTAGTGACAGGGTTTCTCGAACCATCATCCGGTCAGATTCGTTTTTCAGGACGCATCGTAAATAAAATGAAACCCCATACCATTGCGTCAATCGGTATTGGCCGGACGTTTCAGAATGTTCAGATTTTCCCGAAAATGAGTGTGATCGAAAATATCATGGTCGGACGACATCTTCGTTCACGCGCCGGAATTTTTTATTCCTGCATATTGCCGCCTTTTTTACGAAAAGAAGAAAAGCGAATCCATGAGGCGGCAGAAGAGCAACTTCATTTTCTGGATCTTGCTCAATATGCGCATACACCTGCCGGCAGTCTTCCCTTAGGGAACCAGCGCATGCTTGAGATTGCCAGGGCATTGGCACTTGAACCCAAACTGCTGCTGCTGGATGAACCGGCTTCCGGTTTAAATGCCCGGGAAACCATTGCCATGGGCGAGCTGATCGAAAAGATCAAACAGATGAATATCACGGTTCTGTTGGTTGAACATGACATGGAACTGGTGATGGATATCTCGGATTATGTGGCGGTCATAAACTTCGGCAGATTAATTGCCCAAGGCCCGCCTGCCGAGATCCAGGAAAATAAAGATGTTATTGCGGCGTATCTGGGCGAATAATGACGGCTTCGTAAAAAACTCAACTTCTGCGTTACGCTGCAGCCTTCGCTGCTTCAAAGTACGAAAAGTACTTATCATTACGAAGGTTTTACGTATTTTGAATTTGAGCTTTTATACTTTGCCGTCAAGGTTTGATTTTTTTGCGACTATTATAAAACTTAACAACTGAGGTGGTTTGATCTTGATCATTAAAATTGGCCTTCAGTCTTCAACCTTCAACCTATACACCTAAAAAATTATGCTTCGTTTGGTAAATGTAAACAGTTATTACGGTCTGATACACATTTTAAAAAATGTGTCCATGCATGTGAGTGAAGGGGAAATCGTGACCATGCTTGGGGCGAACGGGGCCGGTAAAACCACCACACTCCGGACTATCAGCGGACTTCAGCCGGTACGGAGAGGGAAAATTTTTTTTCACGACCAGGAAATTACCGGTGCCAGCCCTGAAAAACTGGTGAGCATGGGTATTGCCCATGTGCCTGAAGGCCGTCAGATTTTTCGGCCAATGTCCGTTTATGATAACCTGGAACTGGGTGGGTATTTAATTTATAAACATTACGGCAAAAAACAGTTGAAGACGGATATTGAACAAACATTTGCCCTGTTTCCCATTTTAAAGGAGCGTCGGACTCAGTATGCTGGCACATTAAGCGGTGGTGAACAGCAGATGCTGGCCATTGCCATGGCACTCATGTCACGCCCCAGGCTGTTGCTGCTGGACGAACCATCCATGGGACTGGCGCCGCTGATCATTAAGGACATATTCCAGATGATAGCGAAGTTGCAGGCGGATCGGAAACTCACTGTGCTTTTAATCGAACAGAACGCCAATGCGGCATTAAAAATTGCCGACAGGGGTTATGTTATTGAAACCGGTAAGATTGTGCTGGAAGAAAATGCCGGCAAACTCATGACAAACCAGGAAGTAAAACGGGCATATTTGGGCAGAGAACAAAAAGAGATATGGGAGTGAAAACAGGTAGTTAGGTTGAAGGCTGAAGGTTGAAGATCAGGTACAAACAATCATGAAATCAATTTTTAGGTAATACGCTTAAACCGAAATACCTTCTGTGTCACTTAATCTATAGAATGTCAGGGAAAAAAATATGGAATTCTGGGATAAAAAAATTGAATGCATGAGCCGGGATGAAATTAAACAAGTTCAGCTTGAAAAGCTCCAGGCCACCCTGAACCGGGTGTATAAAAATGTTCGGCACTACCGCAAGATATTCCGGGAAGTCGACTTTATGCCCGAGGATCTCAGCACGTTTTCTGATTTTAAGCGCCTGCCGTTTATCACCCGGCGGGATCTTTCGGAAAATTATCCCTATGATATGTTTGCCGTTCCTTTACGGGAAGTGGTCCGGCTGCATACGGCTTCCATTAATTTTGAAGACCCCATTGTCATCGGTTTTACTCAAAATGATATCAATAACTGGGCGGAACTGATGGCCCGGAATTTTACGGCCGTCGGTATCAGCAAGGATGATGTGGTTCAGATTGCGCTTAATTTCGGTATCACCACAGGGCCATTTGGTATTCAGGTGGGCGCTGAAAAAATCGGTGCATCCGTAATCCCTATGTCGTCGGGAAAATTTTCAGCCCAGATTAAAATCATGCGGGATTTCCGAACAACAGTTCTGGTATCAACCCCCACACTGGCCCTTAGCCTGGTCCGTGAAATGGAAGATATGAATATTGACCCGCAGAAATTATCTCTCAAATATGGCGTTTTCGGTTCCGAACCCTGGTCTGAAACCACCCGGGATGAGATTGAAACCAAAATGCATATTACCGCCACGGACACTTATGGAATGACGGAGTTGTTCGGTCCGGGGGTTGCCTGGGAATGTCCGGAAAAAAACGGGTTGCATATTGCAGAAGATCATTTTATTCCTGAAATAATTGATCCAATAACACTTGAATCTCTTCCGGAAGGATCTGAAGGCGAACTGGTGCTGACTTCTATTTCAAAAGAGGCGTTTCCGCTGATTCGATTCAGGACCGGTGATTTAAGCCGGATCGATTATGCACCCTGTGCCTGCGGGAGAACTCATTGCCGGATTTCCCGGATTTTTAAACGGTGTGATGATGTGATCGTGGTTCGGGGAATGGCGATAACGCCTGAACAGATCGGCCAGGTTCTGTCCCGGGTCAGCGGCGGGCAGCCGGTTTCCCAGATAGTGGTGGAGCGAAGTGACGGCCAGGACCAGATGACTGTAATGATTGAAATTTCAGACCTTAATTTTTTCGATGAAATGAAAAAGCAGCGCCGGTTTGTCGAGCAGCTTCACCGCGAGTTGTCGGAATTACTCGGCTGGGAAGTGGTTGTTCGTCTTGTTGAACCCGGCACCTTTAACCCGGATGAAAAAGTGATGGATAAACGTCAGTTTCAATAGATGACTTTATATATTAACTAACTGTTATATTTTATAAATTTATTATTGATTAACTTTTTAAAAAGGAGATCTTAAAATGACAGCAAAGCTGATCAAAGGAACCGAAATTCGAGAGGAAATTCTTGAAGAAATTACTAAAGAAGTACAGGAAATTAAGGAAAAACATGGAGTTGTTCCGGGTCTGGTGACCATTCTTGTTGGTTCAAGCCCGGCATCTATTTCTTATGTAACCTTAAAAATTAAAACCGCTCATCGCGTCGGTTTTACTGAAGTCCAGGATGACCAGCCGGTAGATATTTCCGAAGCCGATCTTCTGGCATTGATTGACAAATATAACAATGATGATTCCATCAACGGTATTCTTGTTCAGCTGCCGCTGCCCAAGCACATTGATGAGAAAAAAGTATTAAATGCCATTGATCCGGATAAAGATGTGGATGGTTTTCATCCGGTGAACGTGGGCCGTCTGATGATCGGTGGTGATGAAGTGAAATTCCCGCCGTGTACCCCGTTCGGGATCCAGGAAATGATCATTCGGGCCGGTGTTGAAACCAGCGGTGCCGAAGTTGTTGTCGTCGGCCGTTCAAATATTGTCGGCAAACCCATTGCCAACATGATGGTTCAAAAAGGCCCGGGTGCCAATTCAACAGTTACCATCGTTCATACCCGGACAAAAGATCTGGCCGCCCATTGTCAGCGTGCTGATATTTTGATCGTTGCAGCCGGCGTTCCGGATCTTGTTAAACCCGAATGGATTAAGCCCGGCGCATGCGTTATTGATGTCGGTGTTAACCGTGTGGGCGAAAAAATCAGTGAAAAGACCGGCAAAACAATCGCTATCCTCAAAGGCGATGTGGATTTCGATGCTGCTAAGGAAATCGCCGGCTACATTACACCGGTTCCGGGCGGCGTCGGCCCCATGACCATCACCATGCTGATGCTCAATACCTTAAAATCCCTGAAGTTCAAACTCGGATTAATGTAATTTCATCATCTGCCTGTTAAAGGAAATGTGTTTATTCCTTTACTGAATGCATAAATAAAAAGGCCATGTCGTATGACATGGCCTTTTTGTGTATTCTCATGTGAAATATGAGGGTTTTATTTAAATGTTGAAAACCTGGTCCTTTGGGCCAGGTCAGAGATATTGGCTCTGCCCTGAGCGATGATTCGGTTAAATTCTTAATCGTAATCTTTCTCTTAATCATAATCTTTTGGGCGAAAGTCTTTCATCAAAAGACGG